>JAUVHF010000205.1 GCA_030593425.1 Anaerolineales bacterium | reverse complement strand
TCGGTATTCCCAACTCCTGGGCCTGGTTGAACTTGGTGCCGCCGGGGTTCTCCCCTGCCAAGAGGTAGTCGGTGTTCCTGCTGACGCTCGCGGTGACCTTTCCCCCATGCTCTTCCATGAACCTGGTGGCCTCCTCTCGGCTCATGGTGGGCAGCGTCCCGGTGATGACGAAGGTCAAGCCCGAAAGGGGCCCCTCCTCGATCTCCGCCTCCTCCGGCAGGCGAGTCATCCGCACCCTGGCCTTCCGTAGTTTCTTTATGAGTTTCCGGTTCCGTTTCTGGGAGAAGTACCTGACGATGCTCCCCGCGGTGTGGGGGCCCAGCCCCTCTATGGTTTCCAGTTCGGCTTGGCTGGCGGCCATTAGCTCCTTGAGGGAGGCGTAATGTACGGTGAGGAGTTGAGCCACCGTGCTCCCCACATGCCTTGTCCCCAAGCCGGTTATGAGCCTCCACAAAGGCTGCTTCTTGGAAGCCTTGATGGAGGCCAGAAGGTTGGCCACGCTCTTCTCAGCGTACCCCTCCAAGGGGAGAAGGTCCTCCCGTTTCAGATAGTAGAGGTCGGCCAGGTCCTTTATCAGGCCCAGTTCCACGAATTTCTTCGCCTGGCGGGAGCCGAAGCCATCGATATCCATAGCCGCTTGGGAGGCGAAATACTCCACGTTCCGCACCAATTGAGCCGGACAAGAGGGGTTCAGGCAATAGACCGCCACCTCATCGGGAGAGCGCTCGACCGACTCGCCGCAGGCCGGACACCTTTCCGGGACCTCATAAACCTTCTCCTCCCCGCTGCGAAGTTCCTCTAGGGGCCTCACCACCTGGGGGATCACATCTCCAGCCCGCTTAATAACCACCGTATCCCCTACCCTAATGTTTTTGCGTCTGAGATCATCGAAATTATGTAAAGTCGCTCTGCTTATGGTTACCCCTCCCACCTGGACCGGCTCCAAGACGGCGTACGGGTTGAGGGTGCCGGTGCGGCCCACATTTACCCTTATGTCAAGAATTCGAGTGACCCCCTCCTCGGCGGGGAACTTATAGGCCATGGCCCAGCGAGGGGCCCGCCCTACGATGCCGAGGCTCTCTTGCTGCTCTAAAGAGTTGACCTTCACCACCATGCCGTCGGCCTCGTAGTTCCAACTCTCCTCTTTATCTATCCATTCTACGATCTTGGCTATGATATCGTCGAGGCTATCGTGGACGGAGATGTCGGGGCTGACTTTGAACCCCAAGGCTCGCAGGTATTCTAGGGTTTGCCACTGGGTGGTGAGTTCCACCCCTTCGAAGTGGCCCACCCCATAGACCCAGATGCTCAAAGGACGAGTCGCGGTGATGGAAGAGTCGAGTTGTCGGACGGAGCCAGCGGCGGCGTTTCTGGGGTTAGCGAAGGGCTTCTCTCCTTCCTTCTCTCGCCGCCGGTTCATCTCCTGGAAGAGGTCAAGGGGCATATAGACCTCGCCACGGACCTCGAGGAGGCGTGGGGGCTCTTCTTCGCCATGAACGGGGATGCGGAGAGGGATGCTGGGGACGGTGCGGAGGTTCAAAGTGACATCCTCGCCCCGGAAGCCATCGCCCCGGGTGGAGCCTTGCACCAACACCCCCTCTTCATAGGTCAGGGAGATGGCCAGGCCGTCCACCTTGGGCTCCAAGACATACTCGAACTTCTCGTCTGACAGCCTGCGGATCCTCTTCTCCCAAGCCCTCAACTCTTCCTCATCGAAAGCGTTATCCAGGCTGAGCATGGGCAGCCGATGCTCCACCTCTCCAAAGGCCTCCGCCGGCGGGGCTCCTACCCTTTGGGTGGGAGAATCGGGAGTGATGAGTTCTGGGTGGGCTCTCTCTAACTCCTCTAATTGGCGCATCAAGGCGTCATATTCGGCGTCTGAGATCTCGGGGGAGTCGAGAACATGATACAGGTAAGCGTGGTAGCGGATGAGTCGCCGCAGAGCCTCGATCCTTTCCTCCACCTCAGCCATGGTATCTACCTCTTTAGAAGTGCAACTTGCTATTCTATTATACCACTAACTAGGCGGAAGTTGATGGGATTTAGCCTCCCAAGAGCCAGAGAGCCACCTGAGGGGTGACCCTAGCCTCCAAGAAGGCAGCGAGGAGGAGGAGGGGAACCACGAGGAGGAAGAAGATTTTCAAGAAGTTGACGATAGCGAGCAGGAACCCCTCGCCGAGGGAGAGGCCCCGGGGAGGAGCCAAGATGGCAGCGCCGATCTTGAGAGCAAAGGCGGTGGCTATCCAAGCGGCCGGGATCTCCACCAGGCCGTGGGGGAGGACGAAAGCGACAAGGATAATAAAGGGGCTGTAGCCCACACTGACCGCCTGCCCCAGCAGGAAACCCACCATCCCCAAAGGGACGAGGAGCAAGAGGAGAGAGGCGACGCCGAAGGAGATGACCCCCAAGAAGGCGGCGATGAGAAGGGCTCGTACATTGTGAATGAAGATGCCCCAAACGTTGAGGCCAGGCATAACTGCGAAATCTTGCCATTCCCGGCCCAAGTCGGAATTGACCAACCCTTCCAGACCCCCTCTCAGAGGATACTGCATGGCGAAGGCCCATCCCATCAGAAGCCCTCCGGCCATCACCACTAATACCACAGAGAGGGGAGAGAGATAATGCCTCAGGAGCCTCGGCAGGTGGCTTCGGTAGAGGCGGCCCAGGGTGAGAGGGGGTGGCTCTTGCCCTATTCCCGGTGGCGAGGACCAAAAGCGGCTGAAAGAGCGTCGCAATCCAGAACGGGTGACCTCGTCGTATTGGCGGGCCAGGATCCCTTCCCGGTTGAAGATCCGAATGCCAGTGCGCACCAAGGCTAGATCGACTATGAGGAGACCGAGGATCATCAACCAGATCACATCATACCGCATCCAGAAGAGGAGCACCGCTTCCCCTTGGAGGAAGAGGGCTATGGGGACGATGATGAAACTGGCGAGGAGGTTAGCGGCGCGTACACTGGTAGTATGGCTGGAGACCACCACAGCCCCAGCCACCATCACTAAAGCCTCCATAGTGGTGAGGAGCACCACCTGTAAAAAGGCTTGCGCTGGTATGTGGTAGTTGGTGATCCA
>JAUVHF010000046.1 GCA_030593425.1 Anaerolineales bacterium | reverse complement strand
TCCTTTGGTCAGATCCAGCAGAATCTAGGGGAGTTGGCTCGCACTAGCCGCTATATGGAGGAGGTGGGGAAAGAGATCTCCGGCCTCAGCGACCTTCTGCGGGCTCCCAAGTTGCGCGGCGGCATCGGAGAACTATTCCTTGGTGACCTCCTCTCCCAAATCCTCAGCCCCGGGCAGTACAAACTCCAGCACACCTTCCGCAGCGGAGATCGGGTCGATGCGGTGATTATCCTCAAAGCCGGGATGGTGCCGGTGGACTCCAAGTTCCCGTTGGAGTCTTTCCAGCGCATGATGGTGGTGGAGGATGAGGGAGAACGGAAGCGCCACCGGCGGGAATTCGTTCGCTCGGTGAAGGGTCACATCGACGACATCGCCCGTAAATATATCCTCCCCGACGAGGGCACCTTCAACTTCGCCCTCATGTACATCCCGGCCGAGAACGTCTACTACGAGACCATCATCCGAGACGAGGCCCTGGGCGAGGAGAAGAGCCTCCTCAACTACGCCTTGGAGAAGCGGGTTATCCCCGTCTCCCCCAACAGTTTTTACGCCTACTTACAGGCTATCGCCTTGGGCCTCAGCGGCTTGCAAATCGAAAAGCGGGCCCAAGAGATAATGCGCTACCTGGCGCGCCTGCAAGGCGATTTCGAGCGGTTCAAAGAGGATTACGAGACTCTAGGGGGCCATATGGAGCGAGCCAGAAAGAAATACGACGAGGCGGAAAAGAAACTGGGGAGGTTCGAGGATAAACTGCTCAGCGCCAGCGAGCCCACCGCTCCCGAGCTGCCACCACCAAAGGTGGACCAACCAGAAGAGAGAGGAAGAGCCTTAAGGGAAAAACCAAGGCTGCCTTTAGAAACAGGATAACAACTGCTATTCGTGGTCTTTATGCCAAGAGATTACTTCTTAGAGGGTGGTCTATGTAAACTTTCTCTGCATCCTCCTGGCCGTCATCCTTGGCCTGGCGAGGAGCCCCCAGCGCAAGGCAACTGAGAGCGGGGATTAAGCAACCCGCAGAAGAGGCTCATACCGGTAGCCTTGTTAGGTCTTGTACGGCCTTCGTGCCCCGAGCGATGAAAATGCTGATAGAGACCTCCTCTCCTTCTGGGGAGTCGGTGCAGCAGGGGGTGGGGGCACACTCTACAGTGACCTTCTCGAACCCGGCCTCCCTCAGCCAATTATCGATCTGTGTCCGGTCGAACCCCAGCCAAAAATCGGTCATCTCCTCCCGCATCCATTCTTGGTCATGCTCGTCGAGATCGGTGAGTATAAGTTTGCCCCCTCTCTTTAGGAGACGAGCCATCTCTTTGAGAGCTAAGGGTGGCTCTGGGATATGGTGCAAGTACATGTTAGCCAAGATGGCGTCCAGGCTGCCATCTTCCAAGGGCAAGGACAGCCCATCAGCCTGGCGCAACTCCACATTCTTGAAGCCTTCCACGTTTCTGGCCGCCACCCTTAGCATCTCCGCCGAGGCGTCGAAACCATAGATCTTTTTCACCAGGGGAGCCAGCCCCTGGATCATGAAGCCGGTCCCCGTGCCCACATCAGCCACTACCATCTCTGGAGAGAGCCCGGCCTGCTCTATGGCCGCTCCTCTGACCGTCTCATCGAAATATCCCGCTCGCAGGTCATCCCACTCTTCAGCGACCTGGTCGAAATAGTCCATCCTTACCCCCTTGCGCGAGTTAGATATTCTCCTGTGCGGGTATCCACCCGCACGATATCGCCCTCTTCTACAAAGAGGGGCACCTGTACCACTACTCCTGTCTCCAGAGTGGCTTTCTTGGTGGTACCGGTAGCGGTATCCCCTTTGATTCCGGGTTCGGTCCGAGTGACCTCCAAGTCCACGGTGACGGGGAGTTCCACTTCCACCGGCTGCCCCTCGTGCATGGAGATATGGAGGGTCAGCCCTTCCTTGAGGTAGTGGACCCTCTCTCCCAAGGCCTCGGCGCTAAGCGCCGGCTGCTCATAGGTCTCCGTGTCCATGAAGTAGTAGAGATCGCTATCGGTGTAGAGGTATTGCACCTCCCGCAGTTCGAGGCGCACCTCCTCGAACCTCTCATGGGCGCCGAAGACCCGCTCCATGGTGGCCCCGGTTTGCAGGTTGCGCAACTTCACCTTCGCGTTGGCGCTCCCTCGGCCGATGAAGGAGTGCTGATACTCCAAGACCCGATAGAGGTCGCCTTCATACTCGAAGGTGACGCCTTTTCTCAAATCGGTGGCTGAGATCATATCATGCTCCCTCCTAAACCTTCATGCCCTCTCAATCCATTCCGCTGCTATTCTAGGCAACTCTTCTACCGAGCCTTGCTGGATGGTGCATTGGGGCAGGGAATCGATGAAGACACTTCCATAATATTTGGTGAGGAGCCTTTTGTCCAGCACTACCACTATCCCTCGGTCGGTCTTGGAGCGGATAAGGCGACCAAACCCCTGGCGGAAGCGGAGCACCGCCTGGGGAACGGCGTACTGGCCGAAGGGGTCCTCGTACATCTCGCTCCGGGCGGCGATGATAGGGTCGTCAGGCACGGGGAAGGGAAGCCGGGCGATTACTAGACAACTCAAAGCCTCGCCCATCACATCTATCCCCTCCCAAAAACTCCGCGTCCCTAGAAGGACGCTTCGGGGTTGATGCCGGAACTTCTCCAAGATATGGTGCCGGGAACCGTCGATCCCTTGGCCATAGACCTGGATCCCTCTCTCCTCCAACGGCTGGGTCAGGGCTTTATGGGCTTCCAAGAGATGGGCCTTGGAGGTGAAGAGGGCCAATGTCTTGCCACCCACAGCCAGGCAGAGATGAAGGAGAGCCCTATTTGTGGCCTTAACGTAGCCGGGCGTGTTGGGCTCTGGGATATCGGTGGGTATGAATATGAGGGTGGAGGTTTCATAATCGAAGGGGGAGCCCACGGTCAGTTCTTCGGCATCTTCAAGCCCTAGGCGCTCCCGAATGTAACCGAACTCTCCCCCTGTCCGCAGGGTCGCTGAGGTGAGAAGCAGGGTTTCCAGGGGGGCGAAGAGGTTCTCCCTGAGGATATCGCCTACGTGAAGGGGGGCATCGTGGAGGGATATGCACCCTTCCCCTGCAGCGATGGTCGCCCAGTAGATCCGTCCTGGCTGGGGTTGGGCTATGATGGCCTCCATCTCCTGGCGGAGGGTCTGGAGTTCGCCTTGCCTCTCCACAAGTTCGAAGAGAAGATCGTCGTACTCTTCCCCCAGGCCCAGGAGGCCTCGATGGACCACTTTTAAGCCCTCGGCCAGCCTGGCTAAGCCTTGGGATAGAGGTTCCCAGGCCATCTCTACCTGAACCCAGTCGGGCTGGGCTCGGAGGGCAGAGGTGAGGCGTATCCGGTCATCGTACCGCTCGTTGCCCCTGCCATGCTGTGCCAGGAAGAGGGAGAGGGCCTCTAGGAAGGTGCGTAAAGTTTCCCTAGTATTGACCGCTTGTTGCCGTACCACTTCTATATAGCCTTCCACCTCGCGCCTGAGAGTGGAGGGTGCACCTCTCTCCTTTAGAGAGGCGGATAGGCGGTTGAGCAAGCCGTAGGTCTTCCTTCGAGAATCGATCCTCTCCAAGAGGACGTAGATCCAGCGCTGATCGACCTCCACACTCAATTGCTCGGTGGCCCGATCCTCTAAATGATGGGCCTCATCTATGATGAGATGCCGATATTCGGGGAGGGCCCGGTTCTCGGTCATCATATCCGAGAGGAGAAGGGCGTGGTTCACCACGATGATATGAGCCCCCTCCGCTCTGCGACGGGCGCGGTAGAAGTAACACTCCCTCAGGAAGGGGCATCTCTCTGGCTCGCAGGGCTCCTCGGCAGAGAGCCTAGCCCATACCTGCTCCTCCCCCTGCAAGAGGTTCGATTCCACCCTATCGCCGGTCATGGTCGTGGGAAGCCAGACCAGGATCTTGGCCAGGACACCGATCTCTGGGGCGGTTAGCCCCCCTCGACGCTTCAAGTAAGAGAATTTTCGCAGACAGAGGTAGTTACTCCGCCCCTTGAGGAGGGCGGCCTCGAACTCCAGGGGTAGGATCTGCTGGAGGTCGGGGATGTCTTTCTTGAAGAGTTGATCCTGGAGGTTGATGGTATTGGTAGAGACGACCAGGTGATGGCCGTTCTCCAGGGCGAAATGCACCGCCGGTAGGAGATAGGCTAGGGATTTACCGATACCGGTGCCCGCTTCGATGAGGCGATGCTCCCCCTCGTTGAAGGCCCTGGTCACGGCTTCGAGCATCTCCACCTGCTGAGGCCGATACTCATAATGAGGCAGATATTCTTCTAGGGGACCTCCTTCCTCCAAGGTGGCGCTCAAGGCCTCGACGTCAAGGGGTTTAGGGTTGGAGGTGGGCTTGAGTCGCTTCGATTCAACCGTAAGGGAGATGAGGGGACTGAGGAGCGCCTCCTGGCCCCTCCTGGCTACTAACTGTTCCCGGAGGCTTGCACCAAAGGTTGCGGCCTTCTCTCGTTCCAAGTCAAGGAAGAAGTGGCGTAACGGCCAATCGCTCCCCAGGGCCAGCCGGTTTATCTCCTGGATAGTTCTCAGATCTAAGCGCAGGGCCCGTTCCCAAAGGGCCCCAAACACTTCTTTCGTCGTCAGGGCGTCGGCTAGCGCACGATGTTCCTCTTCCTGAGAAACCTCTAGGGTTCGGGCTAGAGCCCCTAAATCATGACTGGGGAGATAGAGGACGAGGCTGCTGGCTAACTGGAAGGTGTCTAGGGCTTGATGGGTGAGAAAGAGGCCATGCTTCCCAAAGAAGGCCAGGTCGAAAGCGATATTGTGACCCACAAGGGGGTGATGCCCTACGAAGCGGGAGAGAGGCCCCAGGAGAGAGAAAAGAGGAGGGGCCCTATCCACCTCCTCCGGGCTTATCCCGGTGAGGCATTGGATGTTATAGGGGAGGGGGCGCTGGGGGTTGACCAGGCTAGACCAGGTATCTAGAACCTCCTGGCCACGAAACCTCACCGCTCCGATCTCGATGATAGTATCCCGCTCCGGGTCCAACCCCGTGGTCTCGATGTCCAGGGCTACATATGTACGTGGCATATCTCCTCGCTTAGCATTATACAACAGACCGTCTAAAAGATAGTAAAGCCCGCCCCGATGATGTGGGGCGGGCGTAAAGAAAAGCGTCGCCAGCCTAGCCGCTAACCTTCTTCCAGTCGGCCAGGAAGCGCTCGATACCTACGTCGGTAAGGGGGTGCTTTATCATCTTTTGAAGCACCGGGTAGGGGACGGTGGCGATGTGGGCCCCGGCTAGGGCGGCCTGGGTTACATGGAGGGGGTGGCGGATGCTAGCGGCGATGACCAGGGTGTCAAGATCATAGTATTCAAGTATCTCCACTATATCGGCCAACACCTCCATACCATCGTGGCCTATATCATCGAGGCGGCCCACGAAGGGGGAGACGAAGGTGGCTCCCGCCTGGGCGGCCAGAAGGGCCTGATTGGGCGAGAAGACCAGGGTGGCGTTGGTACGGATGCCTTGGGCGGTCACCAGACGCCAAGCGGTCTCTTTGTCCGTTTCGCACTCCCCCTCCCAGGCGCAATCTGGGCAGATCGTCTCTGGTTCCCTCTTCCGTTCAGGGAGGGTGTATATCGCTTTGAGCCCCTCCTCGGTGACCGGTACTTTGATGACCACATGAGGCGACCAGCAGGCTATCTTCTCCGCCTCGGCGACCATCCCTTCCGCCTCCTCGCTGGTCACCTCGGCGCTAACGGGGCCTTGTACCAGATAGCATATCTCTTGGGTGACCTGGCGGTAGTCGCTCCGTCCGGCTCTCATCATCAGGGAGGGGTTGGTGGTCACCCCCCTGATGATGCCAAGTTTTACTGCCTCCCTTATCTCCTCGATCTTCGCTGTGTCTAGGTAGATCTCCATGAGATCACAAACCTCCATTAAGATCTTGGGTGGCCTCAGCCTGCCCCCTGGCCCGCCCGTGCTGTACGTAGAGTATCCCTGCGGGAAGCGCAGGGTGCGAAGCATTGAAGCCAGGACGGGCTGGCGATGACAGGCCCGGGGCCAGGGATGGTAACATCTGAGTTTCAACCGTCCGAGATAAACCCTTCGCTAAATGCTCAGGACAGGCCCGGACGCTACATCGGCCCCAAGGGCTTCTTTTTCCGCCGCCTGTTTGACCGCGTGGATGAAGTCGCGGAAAAGGGGGTGAGGCCGGTTGGGTCGGGACTTGAACTCCGGATGGAACTGAGTCCCCATCATCCAGGGATGATCGTTGAGTTCCGCGATCTCTACCAGACGGCCATCGGGAGAGGTGCCGCTTATGATGAGCCCACCTTCCTTGAGTAACTCTCTGTAATCGTTGTTCACCTCGAAGCGGTGCCTTCGCCTCTCCGAGATCAACTCCTGACCATAGGCCTTGAAGGCCAGAGTGTCTGGCAGGAGCCGACAGGGGTAAGCCCCCAACCGCATGGTGCCCCCCATCTCCGATATGCCTCTCTGCTCTGGCAAAAGGTCGATGACCGGGCATCTCGTTTGGGGGTCGAACTCCGTGCTGTTGGGCTCCTCGCTCCCCAGAGCGTGACGGGCTAACTCTATGATCATCACCTGCATCCCCAGACAGAGGCCGAGATAGGGCACTTTCTTCTCTCGTGCATAGCGACAGGCTTTGACTTTCCCCTCTATCCCTCGCACATCGAACCCTCCAGGGATGACGATCCCCCCCACCTCGTCCAAACGCTCCCACCCTCTCCCCTTCTCCAACTCCTCGGCGTCGATCCAATCTATCTCCACCTCTCTATCGTGGTAGAGAGCAGCGTGGCGCAGCGCCTCTCGCACGCTGATGTAGGCGTCCGGCAGGGTCACGTATTTCCCCACCACACCGATGGGAAGTCGCTCTTTCGGCTCCTCTATCTTCTTTACCATCTCCCGCCAGGCGGAGAGATCCTCGCGCCGTCTAGGCAGTTCCAACCGCTCCATAATGAAATCTCCAAGCCCCGCCTCCTCTAAGAGGAGAGGGACTTCGTAGATAACCGGCACGGTGATGAGGGGGATGACAGCCCGAACCTCCACGTCACAGAAGAGGGCGATCTTCTCCTTCAGTTTATCATCCACCGGGTAGTCGGAACGGCAGACGATGACATCGGGTTGGATGCCGATGCTCCGCAACTCCTTCACGCTGTGTTGGGTGGGCTTGGTTTTGAGTTCGCCGGTGGAGGAGATATAGGGGAGGAGGGTAAGATGGACGTAGAGGACATTCTCCCGACCCAAATCTTTGCGCATCTGGCGGAGGGCCTCGAGGAAGGGGAGCCCCTCGATGTCGCCCACGGTGCCACCCACCTCGGTGATCACCACCTCCGCCCCCGTCTCCCGGGCCACCCTTATGATGCTCTCCTTTATCTCGTCGGTGATATGGGGTATCACCTGGATGGTTCCACCTAGATAATCCCCCCTCCTCTCCTTGGCGATGACCGCTTGGTAAATCTGACCGGCGGTCACATTAGAGGAGCGGGTGAGGTTCTCGTCGATGAACCGCTCATAATGCCCCAGATCCAAGTCCGTCTCCGCTCCATCCTCTAAGACGTAGACCTCCCCATGCTGGTAGGGAGACATGGTCCCCGGATCGACGTTGATATAAGGATCCAGTTTCTGGATGGAGACGGCGATGCCCCGGCTCTTTAGGAGGCGACCGATGGAAGCCGCGGTGACCCCCTTGCCTACCGAAGAGACTACACCCCCGGTGCAGAAGATGAACTTAGCCATCGCTACCTATGGAGAGAGCACGAAGCCTCGCTCCGTGCTCTCAAGACCCTTACATATATCGCTCTATAACTCTCTTCCGACATCCCTACACTCTTCTGATAGCTCCCAAACTATAAAAATCATATCACAACTCGGTTCCCCTGTCAACGAAGGGCCTCGACTTCACGGGTAACAGGGTAAGCAGATACTCGCAGGGCGTCTCCCCCGGTCTGCGAGGGAAACCCAGGTTCGCAGCGAACCTGAGCATGGTGGCGTAGATCCCCCTGATGGGGAAGAGGATGATGAGCACGACCGGCACAAAGATAGCACCTTTCCCACGTTTTCCTTGACGCGCTCCGCCATCTGGTGGATCATCTTGGCTCCTTTCACAACTCCCTGCCTATATCATCTAGTCGGAAGGGGTGAGGTTCAGCCCCCTTGCTCCCCTGGACCAGTTAGTATAGAATTCGTCAGGCCAAGAGAGGAGAGATTCCCATGCCTCATTACCGCCCTGAATCGGCGCCCACCCCAGCCATCCGGAGGTTTGTCCCTTTCGCCGAACTCAGCCGCGACAATCGACTGATCGCCCTCTCCATGTTCCTCTGGGGGGTCTCTGAAGGACTGTGGTTCTATGTTTACCCTCTCTATATCAAAAGCCTGGGTGCTGACCCGGAAGAGATAGGCTTCGTCATCTCCGTAGCGATGATGGGAATGGCAGCCACCTTCATCCCTGCCGGGCTGCTGGCCGACCGTTATAGCCGGAAGAAGATCATGCTGGCCGGCTGTCTATTAGGTCTGTTATCTATGATCTTGGTAGCCGTAGCGCCAGATTGGCGTGCCTTGCTTCCCGGTTTTCTCCTCTATTACATGTCGGCCTTTATTGTACCAGCCATGAACAGTTATATCGCCAACGCTAGCGAGGGGCAAGATCTGAATCGAGTCTTTACCATGATGACTGCCGCTTACTCAACGGGCATCATCTTCTCTCCAGCCTTAGGAGGCTGGTTGGGCGAAAGGGTAGGGATGCGAAACGTCTTTCTTCTCTCCGCCTCCCTCATCGTCCTCTCCACCTTGGCTATCTTGCCCCTTAAGGAACAACCTACATCCTATCAGTCAGCGGCTTTGCGGATAAGACCTCTCTTGAGGCACCGTCTATTTTGGGGGTTGAGTTTGATGGTGGCTTTCATCTACCTGGTGACTAATCTGGGCTGGCCTTTGACCCCCAATTTCTTGCAGGAGGTGCGAGGCTTGGAACTTTCTCTCATCGGCACCCTAGCCACCGCCCAATCCTTAGGTGCAGTCTTCATAGCGATTTTCTTGGGTAGGGTCTCACGGGGTGGGTGGGGAATGGTCGCCGCGGCACTCCTCATCTGGGCCTCTTATGGCCTATTGCTTCTCTTTCCCTTCCCCTTTGCCATAGCCTGCGCCTATTTTCTGCGAGGCTCCTTCTCTGCCTTAGCCTCCCTCTCCTCGGCCCAGGTGGGGAAGATCTTGGAAAGCCCCTCCATGGGGCTAGGTTTTGGCCTCTTCGCTACCCTGCGCAGTCTGGCCTTGGTGCCGGGGCCCTACATAGCTGGCTACCTGTACGCTATGCGCCCGGCTCTTCCCTTCCTGGCCTCCCTCTTCCTGATGCCTTTGTCCATGCTCTTAGCTTTGACCCTACTTAGGCGAGGCGTTGAATCGTAGCCCTCGGTCGCGATAACCCACTGATCCTTATCTCCGTTTTCCTATGGGGAAGCGGCGAAGGGCTGTGGACTTACATACAGCCCCTCTACACCAAAAGGCTCGGCGCCAGCCCCGTGCAGATCGGTTTGACACCTTATCTTTTCTCCAAGGAGAGGCAGGCTCTATTAACGCCTGCCTCCTTTAGAGATTCCGATCTCCTTAGATGACCCCCAGTTCCTTTCCTACCTTCTCGAATATGGAAAGCCCCTTGTCTAAGTCTTCCCCACTGTGGGAGGCGGAGTTCATCACCCGAATACGGGCCAGACCCCGGGGGACGGTGGGGTAGCCGATAGCCACGGCGAAGACCCCCGCCTCGAAGAGACGCCGGGAGAACTCTTGAGCCAGAGGCGCCTCTCCCAACATCACCGGGGCGATGGGGGTCTCGCTCTTGCCGGTGTCGAACCCCAGACTTTTCATCCCCTCTTTGAAATAGCGGGTGTTATCCCATAGTTTGTCCACCAGTTCGGTGGAGGACTCCAGAAGATCGACGGCCGCGATGCAGGCAGCGGTATCGGCGGGGGTGACGGCGCTGGAGAAGATGAAGGGGCGTCCC
>JAUVHF010000120.1 GCA_030593425.1 Anaerolineales bacterium | reverse complement strand
TTAGGTGGCTTGCGGCTAGCCTACGTTGGGGATGGCAACAACGTGGCCCATTCCCTCCTCTTCGGGGCCAGCCTGGTGGGGATGGAGATCTGGGTGGCTACGCCTCCGGGTTATGAGCCGCAGGAGGAGGTGGTGGCCAAGGCCAAAGGGTTCGCCCAGAGAATGGGTAGCCAAGTGGTGTTGACTCACGATCCCCAGGAGGCGGTCCGAGGGGCGGATATGATCTATACCGACGCCTGGGCCAGCATGGGGCAGGAGGAGGGGAGGGAGGAGCGATTGAAGGTATTTCCGCCCTATCAGGTGAACGCTCAGTTAGTGGCCAAGGCCGGGAAGAGCCCCCTGGTGATGCATTGCTTGCCCGCTCACAGAGGTGAGGAGATAACCGATGAGGTGATAGATGGGCCCTACTCCATCGTCTACACTCAGGCGGGGAACAGGCTGCATCTCCAGAAGGCTGTACTTCTCTTGCTTATGGGAGGTTCGTAGATGGGTCACCGCTCCGCCTTCGAAGAGGCGATGAGGAGAGGACATAACTACGCCTGGGCTGGGGAGTGGGATAAGGCGATAGAGGAGTACCGGAGAGCTGTTCATGAGTCCCTGGAGGACCCGGTGGCTCACACCAGCCTAGGCCTCGCCCTCCTAGAGGCAGGAAGGCTGCGGGAAGCGTTAGGGGAGTACCGCACCGTAGGGAAACTTCGGCCGGACGATCTGGCCGCTCGGCGGAGGATAGCGGAGATATGTGGCGAGATGGGACGGGTCACCGAGGCGGCGGAGGCTTGGGAGAGTTTGGCTCTCCTCTATGAGGAGAGGGGAGCCGTGGATGAGGCCCTAGAGGCCTGGCAGGAGGTGGCTCGCTCTAGGCCTGAGAGCGAGAGAGCCCTTGAGGAACTGGCCGAGGCGCACATTTTCGAGGCTCCGGAGGATGCGGCCCAGGAGTACTTGGCTCTGGCTCGTCTGGCCCAAGCCAAGGGAGAGAGAGAAAAAGCGGTGGAGCATTGTCGTCGAGCCTTGACCGTGGATGAAGGGAATGCAGAAGCGCGGGAGTTGCTTCGAGCCCTCAGGGGGGTGCCCTCCCGGGAGGGGCATAGCCCAGCGGCCATCGCTGCCCGAGAGGCCAGGGCTCGCTTGGCGGGGTCTATCCTGGGGGAGGCGCGAGATGAAGGCCACCCCGGGGTGGTGGCCATGGGGAGGGCGATGGATCTCGAGGACAAGGGGATGGTGGAGGAGGCGATCGAGGAGTATGAGTTAGCCCTAAGGGAGGGGGTGAAGGGGGGAGAGGCTCTCTTCAATCTCTCCTTGCTCTATGCGGAGAGGGGACGGTCTGACCAAGTCCTCTGCCTATTTGAGGATCTAGTGGGGACAGAATACGAGTTGGCTGGCCAGTTCCTCTTAGGAAAATGCTATCTTGGAGAGGGGGAGGGCCGGAAGGCCCTTATGCACCTCTTGGAAGCCTTGAAGATGGTGGATTCAACGATGGCCAGGGGGAAGGAGGGTCTAACTCAAGCCTATGAAGAGATCCTCTACGAGGATGAGAAGAGGGCTCGTCTTTTGGCCCACCGCCTTGTTGACTTCTTTGAAAGCGAAGGCTGGGAGGGAAAGGTCACCTCCCTTCAAGAGACGGTGGAGAAGATAAGCCCCCAGGGGCTTACCATTAGTCTGGCTGAGGTCTTAGAGCATCCAGACTTCGAGGGGTTACTGGCTAGCATGGCCCTCGTTGATGGCTACTGGAAGCAGGGGATCCCTCTGACGGCGGTGGAGGAATGCTACCGCCTCTTGGAGAGGGTGCCTGACTATCTAGTCCTGCATCTTTATTTGGGGGAGATGTTCTTGCGCCAGGGGAAGATAGACGAGGCGGCAGAGAAATACAGAGCGGTAGGGAGGGCTTATGCTATGCGGGGGGCCCCTAGGAGGGCTATAGCCGTCTACAGGATGGCCACGGGTTTGGCGCCTATGGATGTGAAGATACGTAAGCGACTGGTCGAACTTTTGATCGGCTTGGGGGAGATCGATAGGGCCCTGGAGGAGTATCTGGCTTTGGCTGAGGCTTATTATCGATTGGCTCGACCCGGGGAGGCGGTTGAGACCTACGGGGTGGCGCTCAACCTGACTCCTCAGAGCGGTTCTCCTCGGGAGTGGAAGGTTCGCCTCCTAGGAAGGAGGGCTGATCTTCAGATGCAGCGAGCCAGTTGGGGGAAGGCCCTGGTTGACTATGAGGAGTTGAGGCGGCTGGCCCCCGATGACGAAGAGACGTGGCGAGCGTTGGTGGATCTCTATTTCAGACTGGGTCGGCCGAAGGAGGCTTTGGAGGAGATAGACTCCTTCGTCCGGGAGCGAGGAGAGGAGGCAATACCGATCCTCCAGGATATGATAAGGGAGAGCCCTCAGGATATGGGGCTTCGGCAGCGGCTAGGCGAGGCCTACCTCTCAGTGGGGATGAGGGAGGAAGCGATCACGGAGTTGGATGCCCTGGGGGAGTTGCAATTGGAGGCTGGTCTGGAGGAGGAGGCTCGGGAGACCATCCGGCGTATCATCTCTCTGGGGCCCGAAGATGTAGAGGCTTATCGTCAACTTTTGGAGCAATTAGGCGGCTCGTAGCCACGAGGAGGTGGCGTGTCTGACATCATATGGATATTCTCCCAGATAGATCTGCGCAGTGTGGTCGATATACTCTTGGTGGCCCTCATATTCTACGGGATCCTCTTCATGATGCGGGGCACAAGGGCTATCCAACTGATCAGAGGCATCGTCTTTCTCATCGTAGCCGTGGTTCTGGCCAGCAACCTCTTAGCTTTGACCGCTTTCAGTTGGCTTTTGAGGAACACCCTGCCTGCCCTTTTGGTTGCTGTGCCGGTGATCTTTCAGCCCGAGTTGCGTCGGGCTCTGGAGCGGCTAGGGCGGGGAGGGGGTCTAATCAACCGAGCATCGCCGGAGAGGACGATGATGAAGGTTACCCGTTGCGTATCGCAGGCAGTACGGACCCTTGCGGAGCGGCGCCACGGAGCCCTGATGGTCTTGGAACGGGAAACCGGCTTGCAGGAGTATGTGGAGACCGGGGTGGAGATGAACGCCGAGTTATCGATGGAGTTGCTCCTTACCATCTTTCAGCCTAATACCGTCCTTCACGATGGGGCGGTGATAATTCGGGAGGACCGGGTGTTGGCCGCGGCTTGTATCCTCCCCTTGAGCGAGAGCATGAGGGTGGAGCGGGAGTTAGGGCTGCGCCACCGGGCGGCGGTGGGGATCACGGAGCAGAGCGACGCCTTGGCTATCGTGGTCTCGGAGGAGACGGGGATCATATCCCTGGTGCGGCATGGGAGGATGATCCGTCATTTAGATGACGCGCGCCTGCGGAAGGTTCTACAGGCTTTCTACAGGCTCCAGCCGACGGAGAAGCCCCGCTGGTTCTCCCGGCAGGGGAGGGGGGAGAGATGAGGCGTTCTCTTCTCACCGACCTGAGTTCGGTGCTCATAGCCCTCATTTTGGCCCTCACCATCTGGGTAGTAGCCATGAGGGAGCAAAACCCCATAGTTGAGGGTCACTTTCCCCAAGCGATCCCCATCGAGGTGAAAAATAAAGGGGAGGATCTACTGATCTTGGGAGGTTTCGAGGAGGAGGTGACCCTTCTGATTCGAGCCCCTCAGAGGGTGTGGGACGATCTAGAGGCAGAGAACTTTTACGCTTACGTTGATCTAGCCGACTCAGGAGTGGGGCCCCATGAGGTGCCAGTCGAAGTTGAGCATCCAGAGACGGTACGGGTGATAGAGAAGTCGCCCGATGTAGTATCTATCGCTTTAGATAAGGTGGCCCAAAAGTGGTTTAGAGTGGGGGTGAACATCTTGGGAGATGTACCGGTAGGGTACGGATACGGGGTTCCGGTAGTCACCCCTTCGCAGGTGGCGGTGAGCGGGCCACAGAGTTTGGTGGATCAGGTGGAGGTGGTGGTCATCGATCTACAACTTCGGGGGGAGAAGGCTACTATGGAGAAGGCTTTTGAGCCCGGGCCCCAGAACAAGATAGGGGGTACCGTTTCTGGGGTGGAGATCACTCCCTCTCAGGTGATGGTGCAGTTGCCCATAGAGCAGGAGTCGGGCTACCGGGATGTATCGGTGAAGGTGGTCACCGAGGGAACTGTGGCCTCTGGCTATTGGATCAGCGATATCAGGGTGGACCCCTCTACCGTGACCGTCTATGGGCACCCTCAGCGGGTAAGTGAACTTTTGGGCTTTGTAGAAACGGGGCCGGTGGATGTGGAGGGGGCCAACGCCAACCTAACCCGTTCGGTGGCGCTGGTTCTCCCGGAGGATATATCTCTCTTGGGGGTGGGGAGGGTCTTGGTTCGCATCTCTGTCTCTCCGGTCCTGGGAGGCCAGACGATCCGGGTCTCGCCGACCCTTCAAGGGTTGGCTCCCGGGTTAGAGGCCACTGTGTCGCCGGAGATGGTAGAGGTTATCCTTGCTGGCCCCCTGGCCGATCTGTCGGCTCTCCAGGCGGAGGATGTGCAAGTACTCTTGGATCTCCTCGATTTAGGGCCGGGCACATATAAGATCTCGCCTCAGGTAGTGAAACCCGATTCCCTGGAGGTGCAGAGTATGGTCCCCGATCAGTTGGAGGTGGTGATAACCGAGTTATGAAGCCCCTAGTGGCCATAGTGGGGCGGCCGAATGTAGGGAAATCGACCCTCTTCAACCGCTTGGTGGAGGAGCCGCGGGCTATAGTGGAGGATCTGCCGGGGACCACCCGTGACCGTCTCTACGCTGACGCTCAATGGGGAGGAGTGGCCTTTACCCTCATCGATACGGGAGGGCTCGTCCTTTGGACTGAGGATGAGCTGACTATGCAGGTGAGGAGGCAGGTGGAGTTGGCCATGGCCGAGGCGGAGGCGATCCTCTTCATGGTGGATGTGACAGAGGGGCTCACCGTCGGCGATGAGGAGATCGCGGAACTGTTGAGGGTTTCCCAGAAGCCGCTCTTGTTGGTGGTCAATAAAGCGGATAACGAGGCTCGACGGTTGGCGGCTACGGAGTTCTATGGCCTGGGCCTGGGGGAGCCGTATCCCATCTCCGCTCTTCATGGTACAGGAACGGGAGACCTTTTGGATGCTCTGGTGGCCTCCTTTCCTCCTAGAGAAGAGGTCGAGGAGGCGGAAGGGGTAGGGGTAGCCATCGTGGGGCGTCCCAATGTGGGCAAGTCCTCCCTCCTCAACGCCCTTTTGGGCCGGGAGCGGGCCATAGTGAGCGAAAGCCCGGGGACCACGAGGGATGCTATCGATACCCAGATGAGTTGGGATAG
>JAUVHF010000146.1 GCA_030593425.1 Anaerolineales bacterium | reverse complement strand
TTCGCCTCCCCGGTCATGAAGCCGATATGCCTCCTCACCCCAGCGGCGTGGAGCCCTAGAAGGCGATGGACGAAATCCACCGTCTGGTTCTCCCTGCCTAGACCGGGGCCCAGGAGCAAGGCATCATAATCCGGTAGGCTCCCGGCTAGGAGGGGGAGCGCACCGGGGACCAAGGCGCCCAGATCGTGGGGCAGAAGGAGGAAGGTCACCTCATGGAGTTTGGAGGCCAAGATAGGGTGCAGGTTCTCGGCTAGGGCCAGAGTGACTAGGCCTGTTCCCACCCTCGTGGCTGCAGCACTAGCCAGATAGGCCGCTCCTGTGTAGTTGACCGAACCGGCCACGATAAGAGCCTTCCCGAAGGTTCCTTTGTGAGCGTTGAGGGGTCTGGGGGGGAGGATCGGGGCCACCATCTCGGCGGTGGCCAGGTGGGTTTTTATCTTTTGGGCCAAGGATTCAGGTATGCCGATGTCGGCCACCACCAGTTCTCCTACGTAGGCTGCGCCGGGGAAGAGGAAGAGGCCTCTCTTGGGGAAGGCCAAGGTCACGGTGAGGTGGGCGGGGATTGTCGCTGGATCTACGGCTCCTGTATCGCAGTCGAGCCCCGTGGGGAGATCGAGGGCCACGAGAAAGGTGGGCTTTTCCTTCAGCCTTTCCCGCACGGTATCCAGGAGCCCTTTTAGGGTTCCGGTGATGGGGCGCGAGCCCCCCCCTGTGCCTAAGAGGGCATCGATTATCAGTTGTGCCTTTCTCAGAAGATGGCGGAGGCCAGCGAAGTCGGGGTCATCTCTGGCCCTGAGGAAGGGTATATCCCTCTCTTGAGTGAGGGCAAAAACCTCGTCCTCCCTGATTTTTCGTTTCCAAAGGTAGAGGCTGACCTTGGCGCCGGAATCGTGGAGGTGGCGGGCGGCTACCAGGCCGTCGCCCCCGTTATTCCCTGGGCCAACCAAAACCAGTATCTCCTGGCCTTCTGTCTCTAGGCGGCGTCCTATCTCTTCGGCTACGGCTCGCCCCGCGTTCTCCATCATGGTGGCGGTGGAGAGCCCACCAGCGTTGGCCTTTTCGTCAATTTCGCGCATCTGTGAAGCGGTGACTACTTTCATGGAGGCACTCCCCTGGGGTTCTCTCTCTCGATTATATCACCCCCCTAGAGGTGAGGCAATGATAAAAAGAAGAGCCCACAATGCAGGCTCTTACCGCTGAGTGGGCCCACCTGGACTCGAACCAGGGACCAACCGGTTATGAGCCGGCCGCTCTGCCACTGAGCTATGGGCCCCTGGAGCGGGAGACGGGACTCGAACCCGCGCTCCTCTGCTTGGAAGGCAGATGCTTTACCACTAAGCTACTCCCGCTCACAGCTGTCGGGGTGATAGGACTTGAACCTACGACCTCAGCGTCCCAAACGCTGCGCGCTACCCCCTGCGCTACACCCCGCAATAGTAGTATAGCGCACTTGGCCTTTTCGGTCAAGGTGGAGGTGCTTCGCAGGTATTCCCCCGTCTTCGCTCTCAAGCCTTGGACGCTCTTGAAATCGGCGTCCTCGAGTTGGCCCCTTGGAGGGGCAAGAGGGTAGGGTCGTAACCGCATACTCTTCTGGGGATTAGAACGGTGGGGGAGGGTGGTCTTGGCGGTTATCCGTTCGCTCTCCTGGCCAAGGTATGCTATATTAGGGTCTGAGAGATCATCTCCTTTCTGACCGTCTATGATCCATCCAGAGGTGTTGATGGGCCTTGACGCCTCCTCGCAAGGGACAGTCATCGATCATTTTGAGGGCGGTATCTCCCCATATTGGGTGCGGTTCGCTGTGGGCCACGGGGAGATAGAGCGCGCGCCTGAGACGGTGCTCTTCTCCTTGGAGGGGGCCGGGGCAGGAGAACTCTCGGATGCGGAGATCAACGATCATCGCCACCATGCGCGGAAGAACTTCCCCTGGATTCCCCCCTTGAGTATGGAGGTAAGAGCCCGCTTCTCTCACCCCGCGGGGGAACTTTTGGGGACAGCGGGCTTCGGTTTTTGGAACGCCCCCTACGACTGGGAAGGGGGGATAGGGGTGCCTCCCAACTGGGTATGGTTCTTCTACGCCTCTCCTCCCTCCGATGTCTCTCTAGCCCCCGGTCAGCCTGGAAATGGCTGGAAGGCAGCGATGCTGAATGGAGGCAAAGGGATGGGGCCGCTCATGGGTCTGGTCGATCTGGTCACAAGGATGCCCCTCACTAGCAAGGTGTTCTTGCGGTTGGCCTACCGTACCCTGAGCATGGGCGACAGGATCCTGGACATAGATATGACAGGGTGGCATACCTACTCTCTCCATTGGCGGCGGGAGGTAGCCCTCTTCCAGGTGGATGCGAGGGAGGTCTATCGAGTGGCCAACCCTCCTACGCTCCCTTTGGGTTTCGTGGCCTGGATGGACAACAACCGCGCCTCCATGACCCCTGCCGGTGGGTTAGAGACGGGATTGTTGGCGGTGCCCCACCGACAATGGCTAGAGATCGACTATATAAAGATCAGCGAAGAATAGAGATGGTGGTTCGCGGTAGCATTTTGGGCTATGGCCGCTTCTGGGTGCCCTCTTGGCTGCTTAACCGCACCTGATACCTGCTTCACTCAGAACATTTCCTTTCTAATAGGGGAGCCGAATTCGGCTCCCCGTTTTGCTCTTCTTCCCTTGACGGCGAAATTGTGATGTTGTATCCCAACCCCCAATATGGCAAAACGAACACTCGTTGCTCCTCTCATTGTCTGGTTTTGCTTTTTACTTCTGCTTGCTCTGCTTTCACCCTCTGTGGGGCGGGCTTCTGGCGGTTCAAACCTCCTCCAGAATCCGAGCTTCGAGCAAGGCACCGCCCCTTGGCTGTCTGGTCCCTCCGGCGCTACCTTCATTATCACGAGCACTCAGGTGTGCAGTGGAACTTGGGCTGCCTCCCTAAACAAAGAAGTTGGAGCTGTACCCATCTATATCTATCAGGACGTGCCTGTGGTAGGGGGTGGCTACTACACTCTGTCTGGCTGGGCCTACAAGGATAGTCCTAACTTTCGGTCGGTTTATCTGCGGATTGAGTGGCGAGACGCTTGGGGAGAGATCTACCACGTTGACTCTCATATCCTAACAGACGATGAAGAGGCTTATCAGCGCCTTTGCATTCCTGGGGAGTGCGATGGCGATGGTGTGCAGGCACCGAATAACGCTGTTGAGGCTCGCATAAAGTGTGTGGCGGATATCCAGGAGGCCGACCCTGAGACTCCTATATTCTTCGATGAGCTGAGTTTCGCTTTCCAAGGTTCGAATTGGAAGGTACATCTCCCCCTCGTGGTCAAGAACTACTAGCAGGCTTAGGAAGTCTTCGGTTGCACCGAATAGGTCGTGCCATCGGTGGTGATGACGATGGTGCCGCGGCGGAGGTCAACCGTTCTAGGCAGCAGGGGTGGTTGAAAAGAATTTGGGAAACAACCACTCTCTTCTCCGCTTTTGCCACGGGATTTCGCATGTTAAAGTTCGACGTGCGATACCAGACAAGGCGAAGGGAGCCGAGGGTTTCTTTCCTTGGCTCCCCGCGTGGGATTCACTCTGGGGATGGCTGGCCCGGATAGAACAAACGTGCTATAATTATAACCGAGGTGGCGGGGTTTGTCAAGGGCTTTTAATGACGAATAGCGCGAATGGAGGGAAGGGCGCGAAGAGGCGCTGTGTCGCTATCGATTTCTCACTGCGCCGATGGTGAAGTGGAAACAACATCAGAGAATCAAATAGGACTCCAAGTCCTGCTGTTTGGGTTGACGGTGTTTTCCTTTTGGGGTACAGTGGGGGTGAAACACACGGAGTTCAGAGTTTGGCGTCTATCTGCAAAAAGTGGGATATTTGAACAAGGGACCAGTTATTAAGCGAAGGCAGCGATCATGAGCAATGAACAGAAAAAGATCCGATCGGCTGTCAGACGTGACCACGCCGAAGATTATATGCTGACATCCCTGGTTGCATTCGGCGTCACGGTTATTTCCACACGCGTATTTCTTCAGTTGACCGGTTTTCCCCAGATCGGCAACAGCGTGCTGCACATTGCCCACGCGCTTTGGGGCGGGCTATTGTTATTTGTCGCCGTTTTATTGCCCCTGGCATTGGCTAACCGCTGGGCCATCAAGGCCAGCGCGTTACTGAGCGGGATTGGCATTGGGCTTTTCATCGACGAGGTGGGCAAATTCATTACCCAAAGCAACGACTACTTCTTTCCACCGGCCCTCTCCCTCATCTATGGCTTCATTCTCCTTAACGTTTTTGTATACCTCTCTTACTTTCGCCGGCCGCACCAGGAAGATCCCCGCAAAGCCATGTACCATGTCTTTGAGGGGCTGCAGGATGCCTTAGATGGCGAGCTGGATACGGAGGAGGCAGCCCGGATCGAGGCTCAGTTAGCCATCGCCAAGCAGTCGGATCGGGACGAGATTGTGTCCCTGGCGAACGCCATCAGTAACTATTTGCAGAAGGAAAAGCGGCA
>JAUVHF010000069.1 GCA_030593425.1 Anaerolineales bacterium | reverse complement strand
CGAGGAACGCGTAGTGGGCGGTGGAGCAGACAGTGACTGGATACGGTGGCCGAAACGTCATTAGCCTCAGCGGCTTTCTCCGAAACATATCTCGATGAGCCTCGCGCCAAATAGCACCAGCGCTTAAGTCGCCTCAGCGAGGAAATGCCAGGACAATTTGGCCACCTCGGTTCTGAACTTGGCTACATCCACCCGGAGCAACAGGGAGATAATCCCCAGCAACCCCCCCGCTTCGACCAGGAAAACCAGCGCGTAGGCCCCCGCTTCGGAGCCCCAAAGGACTAAGCCCACATCGTGCAGAATGCCTCCTCCCACCGAGGCCAACCCGTTGGCCAGAGCCTGGGCCAAGGTCCAGGCACCCATAAACAGGCCGATCTGCTCCTTCACAGTCAAGTCCATCATCAGAGCAAGCCCTCCCACAGTGAAGATGCCCATCCCCAGCCCTGTAACGAAGATGGCTGGCCTTACCAGCGACAGATACCCCCCTACGGCGGCCAGAGCTAGCAAGGCAAAGGCGATGGCGGAGACGACTGCTCCCAGTCCCGTCGCTGCCTTTTTGCCCAGGCACTTCGCCAGCCACCCGCCGGTCATTCCCATTCCCAGTAATACCCCGACCATCTGATAAGCGTTGAACAAGGTGGTTTCCTTCACGCTCAGGCCGAAGACATCGCCACCGAAGGGCTCCAGGGCCATCTGCTGCACAAACAGGAAGAACATGCCTCCGAAAAGGAAAACGAAGAAGAAGCGGGTCTGCTGGCTGATGGTGAGGAGCCGCACCGCCTGCTTCAGGCTCAGGGCCTTCTCCGAAGGATCAGTGGCCCTGGGACGTTCCTGGCCCCATACGGCCAGTGCGGTGAGACCCACCACCAGCCCGGCCATCACCAGAAAGAGGGTCACCAGGCGTTCGGGGCTGTAATGCTCCATCACTCGAACGCTCAGAAAAACCCCCGCCAGGATGCCTACCATCATCATCGCCCAGGTCATGGCGACCACTTTGCCCCTTTCTTCTTCAACGGTGAGGTCAGTGATAAGGGAAAGATAGGCCGTGCCTGCCACGTACATTCCAGCGCCCATGAGCAGGAAAAGGCCCGCGCCAACTGCTGCGGCCGGGAGAGAACCACCCTGTCTGGCCAGAAAGAAGGCTACTAAAGGGGCCAGCGCCGTGGTCAAAGCGGTAAGGGCCGTGCCCAGGGCGATGTACGGGGTGCGGTGATAACCTCGCCACGGGTGTCTGTCGGAGCGGTGTCCGAAGGGAATAGCGACAACAGCAGCGAAATAGTGAGCCCCGATGACCAGGCTCGTCACCATCAGGTTCAAACCAAGCTCTATTTTCATCACCCGGTTAAGAATTCCCAAAGTGAGCACCGATAGCATTCCTGCTGCAAACTGTCGCAAACCGAGACGCAAAATGCGTGGCACCGACATAGCCGCACTTCCTCTGTCAAGAGATGATGTCATCTAATAACTTTTCTTCTCCTCCAATCTTCTTTATGTCCATGTGGCACCTAACCCCACACGTGCGAACTCGCCCCTGCTAATAGCCCAAAAGGTTGCCTTTGTCAATCGCTTACTAGCCGTCGGTTTTTCGTCAAACGACGGTTAAGCGAAGAAACCATGCTCCGGGTTTGACTCCCTTTAGAAGTCATTCCAGTGGTGTCAGGAGTTACCTTCTGACATCACCACAAACAAGACTCTCGATCAGTGTGTCGGGTGCAGCGACGGGTTGGGCCGCTCCAATCCCTTGACAGTGAGCGGTTTTGCAGACGCTACACATCACCTGTCGTTGATTTGTACTGACCGTTCGGTGTGATGGCCAAATCATGAGGTCTGCCACCTACTACGCGAGCCCCTTCACGACAGAAGTCCAGTTGTGCCTTCGAAACCACCTCTATTGGCCTTCGAGCCATCGCAAGATATGTCTCTACTCTCCCTGGCTCAGTTAGCTCGCCTCGTCTTGCGAGTGCTCCAAACACGCCGAGCATTGCATGCGCTGCAGCGTTGAACATAACCGGGTCGCCGTTATTGTATATGAGCATCGCACCTCGCTGGTCAAGATACCGATGCACTTCAAGTCGAAATTTAACCTTCCTATGTTCGTGTTCTGATGCAACGTTGGCGACCGTGTGATAGGTCTCTCTAGAAGAGCTCACTCCTCCAGAACGCAGCGATCGGTAGGACGGATCAGCCCAATTTGAGATTAGGAAAAGCTCCGGTATCCAGTAATCATCTATGTGCTCGTAAGCTGTAAAATGAATGCCTATCCCAGCGTGCACAGGTTTCACGAAGCGCATTTGAGCAATGGCCCTTTGCAGTTCCTCACTCAAGTCTTGGGCGAATTCTTCGGCCGAATCGCAACTGGCAGCAGTCTTGGCCTGTTCCTGCAACCAATCAAACGTAGACCATCCATGGGCTTCATACCTCGCCAGCCCCCAATATGCCATTGCTCCGCGCCAGTGGTGAACAGGAACAATCTTGGTTTGTTCCCACTCCACAGGAAGAGCACTACCGTCAGGCTGCAAGTCGGTGATGAGTGAATCTGAGGCGTGAACAGTACAATACCGTGTGATTACAGCAGATATAACCGTCATTCAACCTCCTCCCAAGCGTGAACCCGCTACCAACGATGGTTAAGCAGCCTAACTATTGATTACACCGAATCCATTCCTCTTCACCATTTCGGTATCTTAGATGGACTCCTTCTAATTCACCTCCAGGGCTGGGTTTGCGGAAATCTTCTGTATGATAACCCCGCGTGCGTTCCCTTTTTTCGGAATGTCTAGCCTTGCCTCGTTGGTTGAAACGCATAGCAAAGAGCGGAATCAGTCAAAAGCAGCCCCTCTCCTCTGAAGCCGCCAGAGTTTCAGGTATTTCACCCCCTCGTAATAGGCCATGAGAAGGCTCAAGAGCAAGCCGTGCCTTCCGTCCCTATAGCCTTGCAGGGTTATATATCTTCTTCTGAACTCCCGACAGGGTTGAAGGACGAAATTCCTCATTTTGGCCCTGGCGCCCCCTCGGAATAGGTAGGCGGCTTCCATCTCCGTATATCTATTCTGCCTCTCGATGAACTGGCCGATGTCCTCGTAGTTGTAGTGGATGAGGGGGTTCTCCAGATACCCCTGAGGGCCATCCAGCATCACTAACTCGTGAACCTCCCGGCTCTCGTCATACCGCCCCTTATGGCGACGAAAGAGGCGTAGTTGGTAGTCAGGATACCACCCTGCATACCGGATCCAGCGGCCGAAGATGTAGTTCCGCCGGGGCACCCAGAAGCCATCCGCCTCTTCCTCCGCTATCGCCTTCCGAACCTCGCCTGCCAACTCCTCGGTGGCCCGCTCATCGGCATCGACGAAGAAGAGCCATTCCCCCCCCGCCAACTCCAAGGCGGCGTTTCTCTGGCAGGGGAAGTTATCAAAAGGGCGCGTCTCCACCCGCGCCCCCATCTCCTGAGCCAGATCCACCGTAGCGTCTTCGCTTCCAGAATCGAGGACTAGAACCTCATCAGCCCAACTTAAACTCCGTAAGCAATCGACAATGTTCCTCTCCTCGTTCTGGGTGAGGACGATGGCCGAGAGGTGAAGGCTCATGACAACTCCAGCACCCGCCGGTAGGCATCCAACCGCTTCTCCAACTTCCCTTCTGCGACCTTACCCTGACGGGCCTCCCAGCGGGCTTTCAACATCTCTCGTCGCACCCCCAGCCCTACGATGAGGCGGGACATAAGCCTGAAGGCCGGGCCATAATGCTTCTCATAGAGCCGGTACCGGCTCCTATGGAGTTCCACATACATCGCTTCCCGAAACTGCCCCGTGCTCTTGCCCACGTAATGGACGATCTCCGCCTGTGGCAGACAGAATATCTCCCACCCCATCTTCTTCATCCTCATGCACCAGTCTATCTCCTCACAGTAGATGAAGAACCCCTCATCCAAGGGGCCCACCTGGTCTACCGCCTTGCGGCGCACCATCATCGCCGCCCCCAAGGGGTGGTCAATCGGGAACGGCTGGCCAACCTCGTAGAGGGCTTTTGGGTAGCGGCCGTTGAGGCGGGAGTTGATAAGGCGATGATTAAGGGGGAAGAAATCCAAGAAGATCATGGGAAGAGTGGGAAAAGAGAAAGCGGAATGCTGGAGTCGGCCGTCAGGATAGAGGAGTTTGGGGCCCACCAGGCTCACTCGGGGATGGGAAACTAAGAATTGAAACATGAGTTGAAGGGCCTCGCCTTGCACCAGGGTATCGGGGTTCAGGAGCAGAAGGTAGTTTCCCTTGCTTTCCTTGAGGCCTTGGTTATTGGCCGCGGCGAAGCCCAGGTTCTCCTCATTGGCTAGGAGTTGAACCTGGGGAAACCGCTTTAGCACCATCTCCACCGTCCGATCCCTAGAGGCGTTATCGACCACGATGACCTCGTTTCCGAGGGCGGAGGAGGCGAGGTTAGTGAGGAGGGAATCGAGACAGAGAGCCAGGAGTTCCCTGGTGTTATGACTGACGATGACGACAGAGAGGTCCATCTCAGAAACCTATAGAGACTTCCGTGGGGTGTAGATAGTCGTTGACGATCCGCACCCCTTCGTGGATCAAGCCCACCCAGAAGTGGGGGCCTGTCCTGGGTGGCGGTTCGTCTATGATGATACCGCCTGTGACCGTCACTCGCTGGCCCGGGAGAAGGTAGAGGTGGCGTTGGCCATCGATGATCCGGGCCTCCAGTTCGGCATCATCGCCCAACTGCCAACGGTATGGATACCGTCGCCCGAAACTATTCCCCTCGAAATCCACCCCCACTCGGAAGGAGCCATCCGATTCATGATACCCCAGGGTGTTGAAGTTCTGGGTAGCCAGATAGATAGTCGCCGGGGGCGGCCCCTCGGTTCTTATGGGCACCGCTCCCACGTTCTCTACGGTGGCCCTGAAATAGAGAGTCCCCCCCAAAGGCACTATCGTGGGCCAGAACTCCACAAACTTCACCTCAGCCAGGGGGATACCCCCCTCCTCGATGGTGAGGGGTGCCTCCACTCTGACCGAGTTCCCTACCGCATCGGTGGCCACGGCCACCACACTGTATCTTCCGTCAGGCGGCGGAGGAGCCCCCCTATCGATGCCCCCATCGTAGTCGTACTCGATTATGCCCGGCTCCAGTTCCACCTTGCTAGGACCGATCAAGGGAGCCGACTCCTCCTCCACCCCCCACATCAACTTGGGTACCCCGGCCGGGTATCTACGATCCTCGGTGTCGAGGAGATATACCTCCACCTCGGCTCTCTCCTCGAGGCGAAAAACGATGGCCACCCGATCCCCTATCCCGTCTCGGTTGGGGGTAAAAGAATCGGGAAAGACAGTGAAATCCAAAAGTTCTGGAGGTGAGGTGTCGGCCCCACTGATAGTGAGTTCCCCTTCCACCCTCTCGGTCACCCCCCTAGAGTCATCGGTCACCTCTACGACATAGGTGTAGACGCCGTCGGCCAGCATACGCCCCTCGATCGTCCCTCCAAAGTAGACCTGGTACTCCCCGGGGGAACGGCGGTTCCCCTGTCGGAAGTAATACTTTTCCCCCTGGCTATCTACGAAATAGATATCCAGATGCGAGGGACGGGAGATGGAATAGTTGATCTGGGTCACATCGTCCACCCCATCGGCGTTGGGAGATATCACCTGGGGGACCACCTCCACCCCATGGAGAAGGGGACGATTCATACAACCGACCACTACCACTACCAGGCCCACCGCTATCCCCATAAGATAAAGGCGAGTTTTCAAAGCACCCTCCCTCCTAGAACTCTATCAAAAGGCCCTCCCCTAGTCAAACTAGGGGGCCATTACCTGAATTCTGGTGGGCAAGACTAGGCGATTGTCCAATACCCTGCCTTCCACATCCAAAGCCGGGAGCCTCTCTCCGGTAGAGGCATCGTACATACCCACCTCGAGGAGATACTCCCCTGGCGGGGCGTCGGCCTCCACGACCAACCCGTACTCATCGATGATGAACTCCCCAGGCACCCAACCGGTGGTGGGACGCGCCCCTCCTGCGGGGAGGCTATCCTTTTGGCCCCGGACCTGGTTTTCACTATCCAGGAGATGAGCGAAAACGGTGTAGGACCTATCCATAGGGGCCAGAGCCTGCCAGTAGAGAACGAGTACGAAACTATCGCTGGGCCGCACGCTATCCGCCGTTAGGTCATAACCCATGAGGCTAACTAACCCTCCTAGGCTTCCCTCTGGTAGAGTGTATTGCGGAGAGGGCGGCTCAAAGAGCCGTTCCGTCTCCTGAACCTCAAGAGAAAAGAGGGGAACGGTGCCCCTGATAACGCCTCTTGGGTCAAGGAGGGTCACTCTCATCTCCGCCCTCCCAGGGCTGGGCTGCAAAGGCCAAACGGGGATAGTATAGTCGTACTGACCCCTTATCACCTCACCAGGCTGCCAACGGGAGGTGGGATAGCCTTCCGTGCCCAGACGGTATCTGAGCCCGCTTTCTATTAACTGGCCCTGGGCATCTATCAGTTGAAGGACAATAGTGCAATCCTTTACCCCATCAGATAGAGCGCGCCAGAAAAGGGTGAAATCGATGGTGTCGCCTGGCTGGACTGGCCTCTCCTCCCAGTTGTAGCCCAGAAGTTCGAGATCATCAAAGGCCACCTGAAGAGGGCGCTGAATCTCCCCCTCCACCTCGTCATAGGAGGTAATCACTTCCGATATGGGAACCTCCACCGTGCCGATGATCTGGCTTTTCCCTAAGGGCGTCCCTTTCTCGTTCAGGACATCTAAGCCTCTGGGATCTTCCTCGGTATAGACGCCCAGTTCTAACTGATATTCGCCTGGGGGTGCGCCAGGGAGCGTCTCGATCGTGTGTTGGCCAAAGAGTTTCTCGCCCGGAGGCCACCGCATAGTGGGGTACCAGTAACTGGCTGGCCGGGCATCGACCCGCCCCCAGTAGTGGCCTTCCTCGTCGCGCAGGCGAAGGGAGACCTTGTAATCTTCGGTCAACTCTTTCAACCCCTGCCAGTA
Source organism: Anaerolineales bacterium (assembly GCA_030593425.1). Lineage (GTDB taxonomy): Bacteria > Chloroflexota > Anaerolineae > UBA7937 > UBA7937 > UBA7937. The sequence continues at coordinate 1,032 of JAUVHF010000069.1, read as the reverse complement.
GAGGATCACCTCAACTTCCCTGTTCGCCCCCTTTTTCTCTACAGGAACCCGGGGGGCCGGCAGGCTATACCCCAAAAGCCTGATCTCATCCCCGAAGTTCACGCTCACCGGATATTCGATACGGGGCTGGCTAGAGAAGCGCACATCAGCCGGCAAGGCGTAATGATAGAGTTTCAGACCCCAGAAACCACCTTCGAAAGGTAGAAGTTTCCCCTCCTCCCCCAGCATCATGGTGAGAAAGCCGTTGGGATCTACTACCTCGTCCTGCCAGAGGAGGAGCCATACCCCTTCCTTTCCCACCACTATCCGGTTCAAATCGTCGGCCACGCTGTAATTGAGAACCCGTTCCGTAGAGAGGGTGGGCTCATCTGGGATGGGATACCAGTTGTTCTGCTCGTAGTAGTAGGTGAAGACGGGGAAGAGATGACCAGAGGTGAGGATGACCACCTCGTTATCCTGGATATGAGTCTGAATGTGGCGGGCTGCGCTGCGAAAATCGTCCTTAGTGAACTTGATATCGAAATAGGCGTTAAAGTCGCTGTAGGCCGAGGTGACCAGGAGGAAACAGAGAGAGGCCAAACCCAAGGAGAAAGGCAACCACCGCCAACTTTTGCCCCTCTCCAAGAGGCCAGCCAGCCCTCCGGCCAGGATCAAGAAGAAAGCGGGCGAGGCGAGCATCAGGTAACGAGGGTGGAACTTTGGCCGCTGGTAGGAGATGAGGAAGAGGAGAACCACGGGGAGAGAGATATAGAGAAGAAGGAAGAGGAGCCGCCAGAACGAGCCCATCCCTCCAGCGGTTCTCTTCCCCCTTAAAGCGATGACTACTAGCGCACAGAGGAGTATAGCGCCATAGACAATGGCGATAGGCTGGGCCCTGGACTCTAGGATCGTGTGGCCGGTGCTGAAAAGGATGAGCGTTTTGCGGACGACTTCAGTGAAGACCAACTCCCCTCTCCAATAACTGACATCGGCGGCGTACCGCCGAAGCACAAACCCGCTCCAAGGAAGATAGGCGAGCACCACACTCCCTTG
>JAUVHF010000143.1 GCA_030593425.1 Anaerolineales bacterium | reverse complement strand
GCTCTACAGTGGTGGGCCACTCCATGGGGGGAGCGATAGCCCTAGATTTAGCCCTCCGCTACGGAGATCGGTTAGGGGGCTTGGTGCTGGTGGGCACGGGAGCCCGATTGCGGGTGATGCCCAGCCTTCTCGAAGGGCTGAGGGGAGAGTTTGCATCCACGGTGGACCTCCTCTGTCGATACGCCTATGGTCCCTCGGCCAGCGAAGAGATGGTAAGGTTGGGCCGAGAGGAGATGCTGGCTGTCGGCCCGGGGGTGCTCCGGGGGGATTTTCTGGCCTGCGATCGCTTCGACGTGATGGGTCGCCTGGGCGAGGTTCGGCTCCCCACTTTGGTCATCTGCGGGGAGGAGGATCAACTGACGCCGCCCAAATATTCGCAATTCTTAGTCGATCATATCCAGGGGGCCAGGCTGGTAACTGTCCCGGAAGCGGGCCACATGGTGATGTTGGAGAAGCCGGAGGAGACTATCGACGCTATGGCGGAATTTTCTTCTGTAAGACCTTCTTGATCTGCATTGCCGCTTGAGCGCGATGGCTGATCCGGTTCTTCACTTCCGGTTCCAGTTCGGCCATGGTGCAGCCCTGTTCGGGAAGGTAGAAGACCGGATCGTAGCCGAAGCCATGCTTCCCTCGAGGGGCGAAGGCGATGACCCCTGGGCAGTAGCCCTCCGCGATCTCCACCTCTCCCCGAGGGGTGGCCAGGGCGGCGAAACAGACGAAGCGAGCCTGCCGCTTCTCCTGGGGGATATCCCTCATCCTCTCCAGAAGAAGCCTATACCTATCCTCATCGCTGGCCTTTCCGCCATAGCGGGAGGAGAAGATGCCTGGTGCACCTCCTAGAGCCTCTACCTCCAAGCCTGAATCGTCGGCCAAGGTTAGGAGGCCGCTGGCTCGGGCATAGGCTCTGGCCTTCAAGATGGCGTTCTCGGCGTAACTGCGGCCGCACTCCTCCACGAAGAGGCTTATCCCCTCTTCTGGGGGTGAAGTGACGGTCAAGGTCAACTCTTTGAAGATCTCTCTATATTCCTTTGTTTTTCCGGGGTTACTGGTGGCTATGAGCAGCCTCTGCACCTGGCCTCCTAGGTATTGACTAATCAAAAATTGTAGCATATAATGTGGCATCGTACAAAGCCGAAAGGTGGTTTTTCCCTACGGGATCCCGAGGGAGAGATGCAGATAGATTATACTTTCTTTGAAAGATACGCTCCCTTCTTCTGGTTAGGGCTCCTCCTGTTGGATGTCGTTCTTCTCATCTGGCTCCTATTCCTGCGAAGGGGCCAAAGAGCCCTGGCTCGCCGTTTTCAGGAACCGAAAGAGAGTCAGGACTGGAAGGAACTACTCACCGACCATCTAGAGGAGATCCGCCTGACCGTTGACCGGGCCAACGAACTCTTTGATCGCTCGGAGGAGGTGGGGAGGAGGCTAGAGCGCAGCATCCAGAGAGTAGGGGTGGTACGCTTCAACGCTTTTCCCGATGTGGGTGGGGACCAAAGTTTCTCTATCGCTCTCCTAGACAACCACGGCGATGGCGTGGTCATCTCCAGCCTTCAAGGTCGGACCGAGAACCGGGTCTACGCCAAGCCCTTGAAGAGATGGGATTCCACCTATGCTCTCTCCGACGAGGAGAAGCAAGCCATCGCTAAAGCCTACGGGAGGGGAGGATAGCGACCTTAGATGGGGAGGGAAGAGGCTTGAGAGAGAAGAGTGGGGGTAGTCCCATAAGCGATAGGATCGAAAATATCATCGGGCCCACGGCCAGTTTCAACGGGGACCTCAAGTGCGATGGTGGCGTGCGGATCGATGGCGTTCTTAGGGGAAGCGTGGAGACTATGGGCAATGTCATCATCGGGGAGGCGGCCAAAGTAGTGGCCGATATCACGGGCCGCAATATCTCCGTGGCTGGAGCCGTGAGGGGGAACATAAAAGCCACCGGCCGACTGGAGATCCTCTCCACCGGTCAGGTGTGGGGCGATATCTCTGTAGAGTCGTTCCTCATCGACGAAGGTGGATTCTTCAGCGGACTGAGCACCATGCGGGGGGAGATGGAGCCTCTCCTTATGGAGGAACCCCCTAAGACTGAGAAAGTGGACTAACTAAACGATCTTCTCCTGGCCTATGCTATACCAAATATCGTATTCCTCCCCGTCCATGGTATTCCAGTAGGCGCAATTTGTGTTCCCCCGGTGATTTTCGGCGTATACGAAGGAAAGGAGGCGATCTGCACGAACTAACCTTTCAGACCAACAACATGACCTGCCGACGAGGTTCACTTTCAATAAGTAGACGAATGGAGGAAGATCATGATGAAGGACCTGACCGTCATTTTGGAGGACCGCCCGGGTGCGCTAGCCGATATGGGCGAGGCTCTGGGCAAGGCCGGCATCAACATCGAGGGGTCGTGTGGATTCCCCAGCGAGGGCAAGGGGGTCGGGCACATCTTGGTGGAGGACGCGGCCGCTGCTCGCCGGGCCTTGGAAAAGATCGGCATTGAGGTGGGTAACGAGCGCGAGGTATTGGTTCTGGAGATCGAGGACCGACCAGGGGCGCTAGGGGAGGTCAGTCGGCGCATAGCCAATGCCGGGGTAAATATCGACCTGTGCTATCTGGCCACGAACACCCGGCTGGTCATCGGTGCCGATGACCTGGACAAGGCTCGCGCCGCCGTGTAGCGCCGCGAGCGTAGGCCGCCTCATCCAGAAGGGCGGGCGAAAATGCGCTTGCTGGTTGGCCCGACGCTCAGTGAGGAGGACGTCGGGGCCGTTAGCGAGGCACTAGCCCACGAGTGTTAAACCTAACGGAATGAGCAAAAGCAGGCTCCGAAGAGTGGTTTCCTATGTGCTAGCCTTGATGCCCCACTTCACCTCTCACGGGGATACCTGACGTAAAGTAGGAGAAGCCCCATCACTTCTCGGCTATCTCTCTTAACACCTCGACATCCAAGATCTGTAACCTCTTGCGGCCGATCCTGATTAGACCTCGCCTCTTGAAGAGGCCCAAAGTCGAGGTGGTGGTCTCCCGGTAGGTGCCTATCGTGTCGGCCAGGGCCTGGTGGGTATAACCGGCGATGATGGGCCCCTGTTCCTTCATCAGACGAAGGAGGAGAGAGGCCAAACGAGCGGGGACGCTCTTGAAGGTGATGTCCTCTAAAAGTGATTCCGCCTCTGATAGTCGCTTCCCCACACCTTCTACTATCCGCAAGGCTATCGTGGGCCTCTGAAGGAGGAGCCGCTCCAAAGCGGCGCACTCTATGGTTCCTAGGGTGCAATCCTCTACCGCTTGGGCGAAGGTACCATACATCCCTTGTCCGATGAGGGGCATCTCTCCAAAAATAGTGCCTGGGCCAAGGGTGTCGATAACCCGTTTCTCCCCCTCTCGGGTGAGACGATAGAGTTGAACCACCCCCCTTTTGAGGAGGAAGAGGATCTCTTCTTCAGGGGTGTAGATGACCTCGCCCCTTCGGAAAGTGGTCTCCGAAAAGGAACGTTCTACCTCTTCTCGCTCCTGAGGGCCAAGGTCACGGAAGATATCCTTGACCAAAAGGTACCCTATTCTCTTCGTCATCTCGCTCCCTTTTCGTATAGAATTAGTGGCCTCAGCGGCTTCTCCTAGATCCCTCTTGGGGTTGAAAAGCCCTCTTTTGTGCATGTAGGCCGGCTCCAGTTCAAACCAGCAGTTGTAGAGGAGGGCCTATCTGCCAAGGTTGGTTCCATTATACCGTAGTAGCTCGCCTGGGGCAAGCCCTCTCGTTTGACTGAAAAGGGTAGAGGGTCTATAATGATGTGAAAATTCCGGAAAGGGAGGGAAAAATGACAGACCCTGTGGCTTTCAGGATCGGCCCTCTGGCCATCTACTGGTATGGCATCCTCATGGTGTCGGCTATATTGGTTGGAGGGTACATAGCCAGCCTAGGGGCCAAACGGCGGGGCGAGGACCCAGAGCATATCTGGAACGGGCTCCTTCTCGTCGTCTTGTTCGGCCTCATCGGGGCCCGCCTATATCATGTCTTCTCCAGCCCTCAAGGGACGAGCGTGGGTTGGGAATATTACCGCCGGCACCCTATCGAGATTTTGATGATCCGACAGGGAGGGTTGGCTATCTACGGGGCTGTAGCGGGAGGGGCATTCGCTCTCTGGCTTTATGCTCGCATCAAGAGGCTGGATTTTCTCACCTGGGTGGATTTCGCGGCTCCGGCGTTGTTTCTAGGGCAAGCGATCGGGCGGTGGGGCAACTTCTTTAACCAAGAACTCTACGGCTACCCCACCACCTTGCCCTGGGGGATACCTATCGAACAGCGGTACCGTCTCCCCCAGTTCGCTGACCTGCCGGAGACGGCCCGTTTTCATCCTACCTTCCTCTACGAGTCCCTCTGGTGTCTTTTCTGCTTCGGCCTGCTCTTCTACATCACTCGAAGGTACGGGGATCGGCTCCTCAGGGGAGACGTCTTCCTCCTGTGGGGCATCCTCTACCCTCTGGCCCGCTTCTTCACCGAGATGCAACGCCCCGATGCCTGGTTAGTGGGGGGCATCGCTATGGCCCAGATAATAGCCGTAGCGGCCATCGTCATCTGCG
>JAUVHF010000169.1 GCA_030593425.1 Anaerolineales bacterium | reverse complement strand
CGCGGGATACCTGGGGCGGAAGACGGGCAAAGGTTTCTACGACTACCAATAGTGGCCAGGGCATCTCTGATGAGAGTCACGGTGAAAGTAGGGGAGCCCCTGCGAAGCGCGGTGGGAAGCAGGAAGGTGGTCTTGGAGTTGCCGGAGAGTGTTACTGTAGCTGACCTTCTCTCTTCCCTGGCCGATAGGTATCCCGGTTTCCGGCATGAGTTCTACGAGCGGGAGATCGATCTCCCCTACGTCCTCTTCTTGAACGACGACCAAATAAAGTTAGATAAGGCAGAGAAGACCCCGGTGAGCGAAGGGGATACCCTCTTCATCTTTCTTCCCGTGGCGGGAGGATAAGTTGTCGTCTAGTAGATTAGGCCGCGACTTCTATGCCCGCGACACCTTAGAGGTGGCTCGGGAACTCTTGGGCCAGCGGTTGGTGCGGGTTATAGATGGGGAGCGGTTGAGCGGTCTCATCGTGGAGACGGAGGCCTATATCGGGGAGGAGGATAGAGCCTGCCATGCCTCGCACGGGCGGACTCCCCGCACGGAGGTGATGTACGGCCCGCCGGGCCAGGCCTATATCTACTTCATCTATGGGATGTACCACTGTCTAAACGTGGTTACGGATAGGGTGGGCTTTCCCGCCGCGGTTCTCATCAGGGGGATCCAGCCCCAGGAGGGCATCGAATATATGCGTCGGAATCGCGGCTTCCGCCGAGAGGGAGAACTGACCAACGGGCCGGGGAAACTCTGCCAGGCCCTAACCATCGACCGAAGCCTCAACGCCCTTGACCTCTGCCAAAGCGACCTACTTTTCATCGAAGAGACAGCGGAGGTGGATCCGGGGGGGATAGAAGTCACGCCTCGCATCGGCATCCGGGCGGATGAGATGGCGAAAAGGAGGCCTTGGCGCTTCCTTCTGGGTGACAAGGCATAGCCTTGAATGCCCAGGTCTCATTTGGGCGACAAGGGAGCATTTGACTATTCGCTCCAAATATGATATATTTTGCCACAAAGGCCACAAACTGGGGCCGTCCTCTCGGGGAGCCGACCCCGTTCTTTCAGGTGTAGGAGGTAGGATCTAAGAGAGTGCACGAGTACCACGCACTGAGGTGACCAACATAAAAAAGAAACCACGCATCAACCAGGCGATCAGGGCTAAGGAGATCCGGCTCATCGATGAGTCGGGTAAGCAGGTGGGGGTAGTTCCTCTGTCTCAGGCTCTGGCCATCGCCAGGGAGCGGGATCTCGATGTGGTGGAGGTCGCTCCCCAGGCTGCTCCTCCCGTTTGTCGCCTCATGGATTACGGCAAGTATATCTATGAGCGGGCCAGGAGGGAGAAGGGGGCTCGCAAGGCCCAACGGGTGGAGATCAAAGAGATTCGCCTGCGTCCCAAAACGGGCCAGCACGATAGGAATCTCAAGGTTAAGAGGATACGCGACTTCTTGACCAAGGGTCACAAGGTCAAGGTGCGGGTGCTTTTCAGAGGTAGGGAGCGGAGTCACCCTGAGATAGGGAGGGAGATGTTGCAAGGGCTGGCCGAGGAACTAGGTGATATGGCCAGCGTGGAGCAGTATCCCAAGATCGATGGTCGGAGCATGTTAATGATCCTTTCCCCGGCTAGCGAGAAATAGGGTTCTTCGGGGCGATCTATTTTGGACGGGCGCCTCCGTCGCCCGTTAGCATGAGAGAAGATTGAAATGCCTAAGATAAAGACCCATAAAGCCACAGCCAAGAGGTTCAAGATCACCGGTTCGGGCAAGATACGCCGCCTGAAGGGGAGGAGGAGCCACCTCCGCCGTAAGAAGCGGAAACAGACGAAGCGGCTCTTCGATAAGACGATCCCCTTGGAAACGGTGGGCGAAATAAAGCGAGTGAAGCGACTAGCGCCTTATCTCAAGAAGAGGTAGAGATGCCTAGGGTTAAGGGCGGGCCTAGAGCCCGCAGACGCCACAAGAAAGTTTTGAAACTTACCAAGGGGCAGTATGGGACCAGGCATTCCCTTTATAGGCGGGCCCATGAGGCTATGTTGAAATCCCTCACCCACGCCTATCGCGACCGGCGGAGGCGGAAGAGGGATTTCAGGCGTCTCTGGATACAGAGGATTAACGCCGCAGCCAGGGAGCACGGCCTCTCCTACAGCCGCTTTATGGCTGGGCTCAAGAAGGCGGGGGTAGAACTAGACCGCAAGATCCTGGCTGATCTGGCGGTGAACGACTCTCAGGTCTTCAAAGAGTTAGCAGAGGCGGCGAAATCGGCCTCCTGAGGTGACCTTTTGATTACCAGCCTGGCCAACGAGAAGGTGAAACTGGCACGGTCGCTCCATCACCGGCGAGGCCGAGAGAAGGAGCGACTTTTCATAGTGGAGGGCGTTCGCCTCTGTGAAGAGGTCTTGAGGGCGGGGATAACCCCCGCCCTCCTTTTCTATACCCCAGAGGTGGCCGCCCAGGAGAGGGGCATAAAGTTACTGCAAGCCTTCGCCAAGGTGGGTAAGCGAGGGGTGGCGGTGAGCGAAGAGGTTATGCGCGCCATCTCAGATACCCAAACGCCCCAAGGCGTCTTGGCGGTCGTCCCCATCTTGGAAGAACCACCGGGGGAGGGGTTATTGCTCATCGTTGACCGGTTGCGGGATCCGGGGAACCTGGGAACGATTTTGCGCTCCGCCTGGGCAGCCGGAGTGGGGCAGGTAGTGACCACCAAGGGGACGGTGGACATCTATAGCCCCAAGGTAGTCCGAGGGGCGATGGGGGCTCACTTCTATCTGTCACTGGCTCCTGATAAAGAATGGAAAGAGATAGAGCCCCTTTTGGAGGAGAGGCAGGTGTTCCTGGCCGAGCCCAGGGGCGAGGTGGCCTACCAGGAGGTCGATTGGAGCAGATCTTCGGCGCTCATCATCGGCGGGGAGGCGGAGGGAGCCAGCGAAGAGGCCAAACGGCTAACCCACAAGAGGGTCTATATCCCCATGCCCGGCGGAGCCGAATCGTTGAACGCGGCCGTTGCGGCAAGTATCATGCTCTTCGAGGCGGCGAGGCAGCAAACGGACTTGGCTGGTGCTATCTAGCTCCTCAGGTTTCGCTCAGTAAATCATTGCCGTGAATGTAGGGGTTGCTAAACACCCCTTCTGGTGCTACAATAGCCGCAAATCGGGAGGCTAAGAGGATGCAGCGCGAATGCAGGGGGACGAGAATCTTCGTCTTTTCGGGTGCTGAGGAGGGCACCTGTCGATCGGCGCTGCCTGGGTAGTTGACGTTCCATAGTAGATCGTCGGTGCCCCTCTTCAGAGGAGGCTTTGAAGAGGGGCTTTTTATATTAAACTGTGCTATATTTATCGCGGGGTGGAGAGATGATAGAGCGATGGGAAGAGTTGAAAGAGAAGGCCCTCCGAGAACTGGAGGGGGTCGGGGATCTCCAAGGGGTAGAAGAGTGGCGGGTCGCTTATCTGGGGCGGAGGGGAGCCCTGACCAAGATATTGCGGAGCGTGGGCAAACTGCCTCCCCAGGAGCGCCCCCAGGCGGGCGAGCGGGCCAATCGGGTGAAAAGGGAACTCACCCAGGCCTGGGAGGCCAAGGTCGAGGCTCTCAAGGCTAGGGCTATCCCTCCTGAGGAGAGGATCGATGTCACTCTGCCGGGGCGGAAGCCTCTTCTCGGAACTATCCACCCTGTCACTCGGACGCTTTGGGAGATATACGATATCTTCGCCCCCATGGGGTTCCAGGCGGTGGAAGGGCCGGAGGTGGAATGGGACAGGTATAACTTCGAACTCTTAAACATCCCTAAAGATCACCCGGCCAGGGATATGTTCGCTACCTTATATGTGGCTCCGCCCTACGCTCGGGGTCAGGAGATGTTGCTCCGCACCCATACCTCCCCGGTTCAGATAAGGACTATGGAGCGGTTCTGCCCCGAGCCCATACGGGTGCTCATCCCTGGCCGCTGCTACCGGTATGAGAGCGTCGATGCCACCCACGAGTGGATGTTTATCCAGGTAG
>JAUVHF010000037.1 GCA_030593425.1 Anaerolineales bacterium | reverse complement strand
GGGGCTACGGCGTTGACGGTTATGTTTCTCGAGCCCAGTTCCTTGGCCACGGCCTTGGTGAAGCCCACGAGGCCAGCCTTAGACGCCGAATAGTTAGCCTGGCCGGCTTGGCCCACTAGGCCGGAGACGGAGGTGATGTTGATGATCCGGCCGTATCTTTGCTTCAACATGGGACGGTGGGCAGCCTTGGTCACATTGAAGGCTCCCTTGAGGTTGGTGTCTATCACCAGGTCCCAGTCGGGCTCCTTCATCCGCGCCAGCAAGGTGTCTTTGGTGATGCCCGCGTTGTTGACCAGGATATCTAGGCGGCCGAACGCCTCCAGGGTCTTCCTCACTAGATCCCCGGCCTGATCGGCGTCTCTCACATCGCCTTGCAGGGCGATAGCCTCTCCGGCCTGGGATGCGATCTCTTTTACTACCTCTTGGGCGGCGGCCTCATCCTGATTGGTATAGTAATTGACCGCCACCTTGGCTCCCAGGGAGGCTAGTTTGAGGGCGATGGCCCGTCCGATGCCCCGGGAACCCCCGGTGACGAGGGCCACTCTATCGGTTAGGTCGATCATGGCTGTCCTCCTTGCGTCAGGCTTAGGTTCATCTCCCATCCATATATGGATGGTGAAAAAGTGTCGAAAGAGGGTCTAGAGATTGGGAGGTCGGTACTACCGGGAGAATCATAGCCTGAAACCTCGCAACTCTTCTAGATGACCTACATTTACGACCTGGGCTCTTTTATCGATTCGTTTCACCAGCCCACTGAGCACATTTCCCGGTCCCACCTCTATGAAGGTGGAGACGCCTTCTTTTATCATATATTGGATCGACTCTGTCCAGCGAACGGGGAAGGCGAGTTGCTGAACGAGTTCGTCTTTTATCTCCTCGGGGGAGGTGATGGGCTGGGCGGTGAGGTTGGCTACGACCGGGATCTCCGCTCGGCGGAAGGGGAGGCGAGCCACCACCTGGGCGAAGAGGGTGGCCGCGGAGGCCATGAGGGGCGAATGGGCAGCGATGCTCACAGCCAAGGGCACGACCCGCCGTGCGCCTCTCTCTTGCGCCAACTTCATAGCCGCTTTGAGAGTCTCCTTAAGCCCAGAGATGACGACTTGGCCGGGGCAGTTGTAGTTGGCTACAGCCAAAGTTCCTGGGTTTCGGGAATCGACTTGGTGGCAGATCTCTTCCGCTACCCTCTCTTCCAAGCCCAGGATGGCGGCCATACCCCCTGGCCTTTCTCTTGCTGCCTCCTTCATCAGGCGGCCACGCTCTCGCACCAGGTGCAGAGCCTCCTCGAACCCCAGAGCGCGCGCCACCACCAGGGCGGTATACTCTCCCAGACTATGGCCCGCAACATAGGCGGGTTCAAACGATCCCTGGGCAGATAGGGCCTCCCAACAGGCTATGCTAGTAGCCAATATAGCCGGTTGCGTGTTGATGGTATCTCTCAGGGCTTCCTCAGGCCCCTGGAAGATGAGGTCTGAGAGGCGGAACCCCAGAGCCTCATCGGCCTGGGAGAAGATGGCTTGGGCCTGGGGCCACCCTTGGTAAAGATCTCGACCCATACCTACGTACTGGGAGCCCTGGCCGGGGAAAAGAAGAGCGAATCTCTTAGCCATCGCTTGCCCGTCCCCTTTCTAATAGGGCAGACTTTTATACTGACATAGAAGCGGCCGTGCTTGCTCTGCCACCTGGCACGGCCATTAAGGAGAGGAGAAAAGGCCGGCTTATTTCGACTCCTCTTGAGGGATCACCTCGAGGCCCCCATAAGTGCCACAGCTAGGGCAAGCATGGTGGGGCAAGCGAAGTTCATGGCACTGGGGACAGGGCACGAGATGCAAAGGCTTGAGCCGCCAATGGCTCCGCCGCCTATCCCTCCGTCCCTTGGATATCTTTCTCTTGGGTAAGGCACCCATTTTCTTTCCTCACTTGAGTTTTCTCAGTATTTCCAGACGGGGGTCCACCATCGATTCACTACAGTCACAAGCCCCCTCGTTTAGGTTCTGGCCACACCGGTCGCAAAAGCCGAAACAGTTGAGTCGGCAGACCGGATGCATCGGCAGGGCTAGAAAGATGCTCTGGCGTATGAGCTCTGTGAGATCAATGATGTGGTGTTCATCGATGCGCATCTCCTCCTCATCATAGGGGAGTTGGGCCCCCGTGCTCATGTCGAGGGCGGGGCGAAACTCCTCCTCGATCTTAAACTCTACCTCCTGGATGAGGGGTTCAAGGCATCGATCACATCGCAGTTCCAGGGCCGTGGTGAGTTCGCCTCTGACCAGGATACCATCGACCGTGCGAACCATCTCGATCTGCCCCACCAAGGGCTCCCGGATAACCAGTTCTAGATCAAGATCCTCTACACCTTCCCGCATCTGATAACGGCGGGAAGAGCCGGTGGCTCTCTTTAGAAGTTGTGCGACGTTGAATCTCATCTCTTAAAATATAGGTCAGGAGGGCGCTAATGTCAAGGCTCCCCTTGCTCCCTCCTGGTTGGCCCTTGAAGATAATCGAGGCCGTTCTGAATGGTGGTCTGGAGGGCCATCAGTTGGTCCTGCAGTTGGCCCAGGACTTCGATGGCGTACTCATCGGCTCCCTTTCTTACCTTCTCCGCCTCGCGGCGAGCCTGCTCTATGATCTTGGCACTCTCTTCTCTAGCCGCTTTGAGGAGTTCCTCATCGGTTAGGAGGCCATCTACCTGTCCCTTGGCTTCTGCCACTATCTCTTCCGCCTCCGCCAGAGCCCGGGCGATAACCTGTTCTCTCTCCTCCTTCAGTCGCCTGGCCTCTCGGATCTCCTGGGGGATGGTGATCCGCATCTGGTCTATGACTTTCAGGAATTCATCTTGATTGACGATCACGCCAGAGGTGAGGGGGAGCCGCTTCGCTTCGTTGATTAAGGACTCCAAGCGATCGATCAGATAGACTATCTCCATCTTCACTACCCCCTTTGCCAGGCCTCTACTCCCTTATTCTCGGAGGGAGATGATTCTAATTCGGTCCTCACCTTTCTCGTCCAGTTCCTTGATCTTGGCCTTTAGAGCGGCCTCCACGTGGGGGGGGACCATGCTAGAGATGTCTCCCCCCAGTTTGGCCACCTCTTTCACCAGGCTGGAACTGAGGAAGTAATATTTGTAGGTGGTCATGAGACAAACGGTCTCTATCTCCGCCGCCAGGGCTCGGTTCATGAGGGCCATCTGAAATTCTAGTTCGAAGTCGGCTATGACTCGGAGGCCACGGAGCAGGACCTGGGCCCCTTTGAGACGAGCGAACTCCACGGTGAGGCCATCGTAGGACTCGACACGCACGTTTGGGAGTTCCCGCACCGCTTCTTTCACCAGAGCCACCCTTTCGTCACAGGAGAGTAGCAAGGTCTTGATAGGGTGGGCGTAGACCCCGATGATGAGTTGGTCGAAGAGGCCGGAGGCCCGTTGGACGATATCTAGGTGTCCATTGGTGAAGGGGTCGAAGGTGCCGGGAAAAAGGGCGGTGGTCATTTATCCTCCTCAAAGATTATACCATATTAACTGAGGTCTCCCTCTCCACGCCAGAAGTCGGCCACGCGGCGGGCCAATAAGCGATGTTGAGGCAGCTCCAGGTGGGGGTCTTCTTGGAATATCTCCTTGGCCAAGGCCCGGGCCTCCTCCAATACCTTCACATCGCTCAGTTTGGCCACCTTGAGGTCGGGAAGGCCGCTTTGGCGGGTACCGAAGAACTCGCCGGGGCCTCGCATCTCCAGATCCACCTCGGCGAGGTAGAAGCCGTCCTGGGAGGACTCGATAGCCTTGAGGCGCTCCTCTGCCTGGCTGGAGGGGGAGTCGGCGAGAAGCAGGCAGTAGGATTGGACTTCACCCCGACCGACGCGACCACGAAACTGGTGAAGTTGGGCCAGGCCGAAACGGTCTGCCCCTTCTACGAGGAGCACGGTGGCTCGGGGGACATCGATCCCCACCTCAACCACCGGTGTGGCCACCAGGATATCAAGGTTCCCCTGGTAGAAATCCCTCATCACCGCTTCCTTCTCCGACGCGGGCATCCGGCCATGGATGAGGCCCAAGCGAAGGTCGGGGAAGATACCTTGCAGTCTCTCATGTTCTTCCACCGCGGCTTTGGCGTCTATCTTCTCCGATTCTTCCACCAGGGGACAGATGATGAAGGCCTGGTTGCCCTCCTCGATTTGGCTCCGGATGAAGGTGTAGGCTCGTTCCCTCTCCCGAGGAGCCATCCATTGGGTAGTTATCTCTTTTCGTCCCGGCGGCAGTTCATCGATGATGGAGATATCGAGGTCTCCGTAGAGGGTGAGGGCTAGAGTTCGAGGGATAGGGGTGGCGGTCATGACTAGGACGTGGGGGTTATGCCCTTTCTGGCGCAGGGCGCTCCTCTGTCGGACGCCGAAGCGCTGCTGCTCGTCGATGACTGCCAGCGCCAGGTCGTGGAACTCAACCCCCTCTTGGATGAGGGCATGGGTGCCTACCATGACTTGCGCGCGACCGGAGGAGATCTCTCGGTAGGCCTCTTGTCTCTCCTCGGATCTGAGGCTCCCGGTGAGGAGCCGAAGGTTCACTTCAAAAGTCTTGTAAAGGTCGTTGAGAGTGGCGTAGTGCTGTTCGGCCAGTATCTCCGTGGGAGCCATGATGACCCCTTGGGCACCGTTGGCCACGGCCATGAGCATAGCCGCCGCGGCCACCACCGTCTTGCCGGAACCCACATCCCCTTGCAAGAGACGGCTCATGGGCCTCGACTCTTGGAGATCGGCCAGGATCTCCGAGAGGACCCTCTCTTGAGCCTGGGTGAGGTTGAAAGGTAACGACTTCGTGAATCTGTCCAGGAGCCCTTCATCGGTGGGCAGGGGACGGCCGGGCTCTTCCCTCCATAAGCGCCGCTGTTTCAATACCCCCAGTTGGATGAGGAGGAATTCGTCGAAAGCGAGGCGGTGGCGGCCTTCTTTGACCCTCTCCCAGTCGTCGGGGAAATGGATCTGTTGGATGGCGCTCTCCAGATCGAGGAGCCTGGCTTGCTCTCGGAGAGGGGCGGGGAGGTGGTCTGGCAGCCGGAGCGACCAGTAATCTACGGTGCGCTTCATCAGGCGGCGCATCCAACGGGCTCCCACCCCCTTGGTGAGAGGGTAGACGGGGACCAGTCTCCCCGTGTGGATCAGTTCTTGGTCCAAAGGCTCCCAGGCTGGCGAGGGGAGGGTTAGCCGTCCCAGATATTCGTCCACCTTGCCGCTGAGGACGATTTGGCGGCCGGACTTAAGGCTTTTCAAGAGGTAGGGCTGGTTGAACCAGGTGGCCTGGATGGTGGATGTGCCATCGGAGATGATGCTGGTGGTTATAGTCTTCCCCTTCCTGGTCTCCCGGTTCTGGGTCTCCCAGATGGTGCCGACTATGGTCACCTCCTCGCCGTACTCCAGTTGGTCTATGGTTTTAAGGGCTCTAAAGTCGTCATACCGGTGGGGGAAGAGGTAGAGGAGGTCTCGGATAGTCTCTACTCCGAGACGATGAAGGCGCTGGGCATAGGCCTTGCTCACGCCGTGGAGTTCGGTCACCGGCGAGTCGATATCTACCCTCTCCTTGGGCTCCGTGGGGGCCCTCTTTTCGGCAACCGATACCTCTTCTCTTCCCCTCATGAGGCTTCGGATCTCCTCGATGAGGGCCTTTCGCCCCTCTTTCTCTTCCTCTGGATAGCGACGCAAGAGGGTCACGATCTCCTCCACCGGGAGGGCTTCTCCGGCTTCCGTGGCTTCCGGGCCCCAGAACTGGGCCAGCCTCTCCAGTCCTCCGATGACGGCCCGGTTGGCGTAACCCATCTTCTCCTCGAGGTTTAGGATCTTGTTCAGTTTCTCGATGGGCGATAGCATCTTATTCCATGCCCTCGTAGACGAAGACCCCCATGGCTCCGGGGCCCACATAGGTGGCCAGCGCGAGGCCATAGGTGATGACATCCACCTCTTTGTCGGGGTAGGTCGCCTCGATCCGTTGGAGGAGCTCCTCCATCCCCATACTCTCTATCCCTTTGAAGAGGGTCATCTTCTCGATATGGGGGAACTCGGTGATGAATTCGAATAATCTCTCCAGGGCGTTAGTTCTAGTGCTGACCTTCTCTAAAGGCTGGATCTCCCCCTCTTCGATGATGAGGAGAGGCTTGATGCCCAGCATGGTGCCCAGGAGGGCCTGGGCCTTTCCGATGCGCCCTCCTCGCTCCAGATAATCGAAGGTCTCTACAAAGAAGACGAGGTAGAGGTGGGGGATCATACCCCGAACCAGCCTTACCACCTCATCTAGGTTGGCCCCCTCCTGTGCCGCCTCTGCAGCAGCGATAGCCAGGTTTCCCAAAGCCAAGGAGGTGGTGAGGGAATCCATGACCATGATGCGGCATTGTCCTAAGATGGATTCGGCTGCTTCGCTAGCCACCCGGTAGGTGCCGCTCAGTCTGGAGGAGATATGGATGGAGATCGCTTCGTCCGTTTCCCGGCTCAACTTGGCGTACGCCTCGTAGAAGGTGGCCTCACTGGGAGGAGAAGTGAAAGGGGGAAGGGGTGAGGTGTGCAGTTTGCGGAAGAACTCCCGGGTGGTGAGATCTATCCCGTCGCGGAAAGTCTCCCTACCGAAATGTATGTTGAGAGGGATCACAGTGATCCCTAACCTTTGCGCCGTCTCTGGAGAGAGATCGGCTGTGCTGTCGGTGACTACCTTTACCGTCATAGCCTTATGGTTCACTCCACGGAGATGATATAGTGGTAGTAAGGTTGCCCGCCCTCGATGCATTCTACCTCTTGTTCAGAGTACCATCGGCGGATCTGGTCGGCCAGGCTCTCAGCCGCTTGTAGGGGGGTGTCCTCTCCGTGGTAGAGGGTGATGATCTCGTACTGGTCGGCCCCCAGTTCTTCTAGGGTCTCGCGAACGACTTCCTCGATCTTCTCTCCCGAGGTGGCCAGATGGCCGTTGAGAAGGGCGATGATCTGCCCTTTCTTTATCTTAATGCCGTTGATCTTCGCCGGGCGCACAGCGGTGGTCACCTCCACTGTCTGGATAGCGGCTATCGCCTTCTCCATATTTTGAGCGTTGGTTTCCAGATCCGCCTCCTTGTCGAAGGCCAGAAGGGCTCCTATACCCTGGGGGATGGTGGTGGTGGGTACCACTACCACCTGCTTGCTAGAGAGTTTTTGAGCCTGTTCGGCGGCCAGGAAGATGTTCTCGTTGTTGGGAAGGATTATCACCTCCTTAGCAGGGAGGGTCTCTGCGGCCTCTAGAAGTTCTTGGGTGCTGGGGTTCATAGTCTGGCCACCGGGGACGACGCTTTTTACCCCTAGGCTCTCGAAGACCCGGGTGAGTCCATTACCCCAGGCCACGGCCACCGTGGCTATGCCTTCTATCTCCTCCGCAGCCTTGGCGGCTTCCTCCCCCAGAACCAGAAACTCTCGGTGTTGCTCCTGCATGTTATCGATCTTGATATTGCTGAGCACCCCGAGGCCGGAGGCGTAACTGAGCACCTGGCCGGGGTCGAAGGTGTGGACGTGAGCTTTTATGGTCCGCTCGTCGCCCACCGCCAGAGCCGAGTCGCCAAAGGAGGCTATCTTCTCCCGCACCTCCGCCAGGTCTAAGTCCTTGCCTTGGAGGATGAACTCGGTGCAGTAGCCCCATTCCATCTCCGCTTCCTCCGGTAGTTCGGCGGGTACCATCTCCGTCGGTTCTTTCGTCTCTATCGATTCTCCCTTGAGGCAGCGTAAGATCCCGTCGAGGATGATGAAGAGGCCTTGGCCTCCGGCATCGACGACCCCAGCCTCTCGAAGGACATCGAGGAGGGTCGGGGTCCTGGCCACCGACTCCTTCGCCTCCTCCACCGTCCTCTCTAGAACGGTGAGGAGGTTCTCCCCCTCCTGGGCAGCGGCCATGGCCGCCTGGGCGGCGTCCTTGCTCACGGTGAGCATGGTCCCCTCCACGGGCCGGATGATCCCTTTGTAGGCCATCGTTGAGGCCTCAACCATGGCCCGAGCGAATTCGAGGGGGCCGAAGGTTCGCTTCTGGTCCAGACTGTTGGCTATCCCGCGCAGTAACTGGGAGAGGATGACCCCCGAGTTGCCGCGAGCCCCCATGAGAGCGCCGTAGGCGGCGGCTTGGACTATGGAACCGAGAGAACTTTGGGAGGCGTTTCCTATCTCTTCCAGAGCCGCCCGCATGGTGAGAAGCATGTTGGTCCCGGTATCGCCATCAGGGACGGGAAAGACGTTGAGGGCATTGATGGCTACCGCGTGCTTCTCTAGCCAAGCGGTTGCCGTAGCCAGCATCCGCTTCAGATCCTGACCATCACACCTCAGTTCGGGTTTTTCTGCCAATTCTCCTCGGATCTACTCCTCGCTCACTCGCAGCCCTTGGACATGGACGTTTACCTGGGTCACCGGAACCCCTAGGGCTTTTGCCACATTGTAGTTGACGCTCTGGACGATATTGTGGGCCACTTCGGAGACCCGGGTACCGTACTCGATGATGACGTAAAGATCGATGATTATCTGGTCCTCGACGAGTTTAACCTCCACGCCTCGCCGATAGCTCTCCCTGGGATGGAGAAGGACTGCCAAGCCGTTACGAAGGGTACGAGCGGCCATGCCCACCACACCGTAACATTGGAGCACCGCTTGGCTAGCCAGATGGGCGACGGCTGTGGGCGATATCTCTATCCTTCCCAGTTTCGTCTCCTCGGTCATTTCTCTCTCCCCTTTGCCTGTCTCGGCGTCAGGCCAGGATAATCTCTGCTTCTTGGGAGCCTCGGTTTGCTCAAACGGCCTTTTTGTGATATCATTTATTGATAGAAGGAGCGATATGATGGCTAGATGTGATATATGCGGTAAGGGGCCTCAGTTCGGCCATAACGTCAGCCACGCCCTCAACCGCACCAACCGACAGTTCAAACCCAATATCCAGAAGAGGACGATCATCATCGGCAACACCAAGAGGCGGCTCAAGGTGTGTGCCAAATGTTTGCGTTCCCTGGACAGGATGATAGCCCAAGGAAAGTTGACGCTGTAGCCTTTTTTCACCTCCGCTTCAGGAGCCAGCCCAAAGGGCTGGCTTCTTCACTTTGTTAAACCCCGCCATAAGGGTGCGGTTACTATGCTCTCTTCCTTCGGATCCTGGGATCCTCGGCCCAGGGCGCATCCTCATGATACGAAGGCACGAAGGGCTTCGATTGCTGCGCCTATCTCTCGACCTTCCCCGAAGACAGCGGTTCCGGCCACCAGCACCGTGGCCCCAGCAGCCACCACTTGGGGTGCTGTCTCGTTGTTTATCCCTCCATCCACCTCTAGTTCGCACGAGAACCCCTTCTCATCCAGGAGGCTTCGCGCCTTTTTTATCTTCTCCAGCATGCTGAGGATGAAGGTCTGTGCCCCGTACCCGGGATCCACGGTCATCAAGAGGAGAAGATCGATGTAGGGCAGAACCTCCTCCACACTGGCTACAGGGGTCATGGGGTTGATAGAGACCCCAGCCCGGAGGCCCAACCCCTTTATCCTCTCGATCAGGCGGTGGAGGAGGGAAGAGGCCTCTTGATGGACGGTGAGGATGTCGGCTCCCGCCTGGCCGAAAGCCTGGATATGTCTCTCTGGCTCCTCTATCATGAGATGGACGTCTAAAGGCAATCGAGTCCTAGAGCGCAGGGCCTCGACTATGAGAGGGCCGACGGTGATCTGGGGCACGAAACGGCCATCCATCACATCCACGTGGATGTAGTCTGCGCCCGCCGCCTCACAAGCGGCCACCTCCTCGCCCAGACGAGAGAAATCGGCGGCCAGAATAGAAGGAGCCAGTTTGATCATCTTCCCCCAATTCTCTAATCTTACACCTTGTGAGGCGAAAAATCAATACCTCTCCGAGAGCGAAGTTGGCCGCATCCCGCTCGGATATCGAGCCCTCGGTCGATGCGGGCGGTAACCGGCACCCCTTCCTTGAGGAGTTCTCTTCGGAAGGCCAAGGCCATGTGCTTCGGGCTGCCTCGCCAGGCACACTCCGCGGTGGGGTTAAGGGGTATGAGGTTGACGTGACAAAGGAGGCCAGAGAGAAGCCCAGCCAACCCCTGGGCATGGGAGGGGGAGTCGTTCAGCCCCTCTATGAGAGCGTACTCGAAGGTGATCCTGCGCCCGGTGCTCTTGACATAATCGCGACAGGCCTTCATTAGCGCCCCGAGGGGGTAGCGGCGGTTCAGGGGAACGAGCCTCTGTCGCAACTGGTCGTTGGCCGCGTGGAGGGAGATGGCCAGGCCCACTTGGGATTTCTTTTGGGCTAGAGCCTCTATGCCAGGTACGAAGCCAGCCGTGGAGAGGGTGATGTGGCGGGCTCCCAGGCCGAAACGGCGAGGGTCGGTGAGGGCCTGAACCGCTTTCCAGGTGGCCTCCCAGTTGAGAAAGGGCTCTCCCATCCCCATGAAGACGAGGTTGGTGAGCCGTTGCCCGGCCTCTTGTAATTCACGGGCGAAATATAACACCTGCTCTGCTATCTCCCCGGTGGATAGGTCCCGCTCGAACCCTGCCTGTCCCGTGGCACAGAAGGGGCATCCTATGGGGCAGCCCACTTGGGTGGAGAGGCAGACGGTGTGCCGCCTCTTATAGTGCATGAGCACGCTCTCTATGGTGTGGCCGTCGAGGAGGGAGAAAAGCACCTTTCGCGTGAGAGCGTCTTGGGAGGTGACCTCCTCCAGGGGGGTGAGCCTCGCGATCTCCGATACCTCCGCCAGCCGGTCTCGCAAGGCTAGGGGTAGGTTGTGCATCTCCTTGAAGTCAGAGGCCAGATGTTTATAGAGCCATTCGGCTACCTGGGCGGCCCGGTAGCGAGGCTGGCCTAGAGAGAGAACCAGATCTTCCAGTTCCGGATAGGTTAAGTCTAAGAGGGCGACCTTCCCCACGGCGTCGCCCTCCAGATGGTCAGGTATTCGCATGTCAAGGTCTCTCGCATCCCCTCCCGGTTACCGGCGACGGCGCATCCCCAAGGCGATGAAGATGTAGTAGAGTAGGCTGGAGAGCGCCTGGGCCAGGGCGGCCACATAGGTCAAGGAAGCCGCCGAGAGGACCGCCTGGGCGCCCTTCAGTTCCCTGGAATCGACCAGGCCGCCCGTCCTGAGCATCTGTAAGGCCCTGCGGCTGGCGTCCCACTCCACAGGCAGGGTGAGGAAAGCGAAGACGACGCTGCCGGAAAAGAAGATGATGCCCAGCCAGATGAGCCCCGAGAATTGGAGCAGCATCCCGATGAAGAAGAGTATGAAGCCCAGGTAGGAGCCCAGGTTGACCACGGGTACCAGCCCGGTGCGGAGCCGTAAGAAGGCGTAGTTGGTCTGGTCTTGGAGGGCATGGCCTACTTCGTGAGCCACGAT
>JAUVHF010000130.1 GCA_030593425.1 Anaerolineales bacterium | reverse complement strand
TACCGGGGCAGGCTCTGGGCCCCTCATCATCCCCAGTTTCGCCGGCCTTTGGCTTCTCTTGGAATACGGGATATACGGAAAAGGTTCCAAAGGGCTCCTAGGAAGGCTGCTAGAGGGCTTCTGGAGCCCTCTAGCAGCCTTGACCTTGGCCTCCATAACCTTGACCCTTGCCTGGGAGGGTCTAAACGCTCTCATGGGCTCTTGGCGGTACCAAAACCTCTTCTGGCTCCAGCCACGCCTTCTAGGCATCCCCCTGGTGGCCTTTTTCGGCTACTTTTGCTGGTACATCCTCTTCCTTTCCCTCCATCAACTGGTTTCCGGAGAGGAAGTCTGCTACTAATCCACGTTTGCCAAAGGCCTAGACCTGGGCTATACTCCCTCCGATCCCACAGGGATCCTTTACGGACGATCACAGATAGGAGGAAAAAGTGACTGAGGCCAGGATAGGGGTCATCGGCGGCAGCGGCGTCTACGAGATGGAGGGGCTCATCGACGTAGAAGAGGTAAGGGTGAAGACCCCCTTCGGGGAGCCCAGCGATCTCATCGTCATCGGAACTCTAGAAGGGCACAAGGTCGCTTTTCTGCCCCGCCACGGGCGGGGGCATCGGATCATGCCCAGCGAACTCCCCTCCCGAGCCAACATATACGCCCTAAAATCGTTAGGCGTGGAGCATATAATCGCCGTCAGCGCCTGCGGGAGCATGAAAGAGGAGATCCACCCCCTGGATATGGTCATCCCCGACCAGATCTTCGACCGCACCAGGGGCCGTATCAACACCTTCTTCGGCGGGGGGGTAGTGGCCCATGTCTCCTTCGATAAGCCCTTCTGCCCCGACCTTAGCGCGCTCTTATACCAAGCGGCCGAGGACACTGGAGCCAAGGTACATAAGGGAGGCACCTTCGTGGTCATGGAGGGGCCCGCCTTCTCCACTAAGGCCGAATCGCGTATCTATCGGGGGTGGGGAGTGGAGATCATCGGCATGACGGTCTTGCCGGAGGCTAAACTGGCCCGCGAGGCAGAGATCTGCTACGCCGTCCTGGCCAATGTCACCGACTACGACGTCTGGAACGTGAGCGAGGAGCCGGTGAGCGTGGAGATGTTGATCGACAACCTGCTCAAGAACGCAGAGATGGCCAAGAAGATCATCAAGAAAGCCGTCCCCCATATCCCCGAGGCTCGCACCTGCCCCTGCCCCACCGCCCTAGAGAGCGCTATCATCACCAGCAAAGACCGTATCCCGGAGAAGGCGAAGAAAGACCTGGGACTCCTCATAGGGAAGTACCTGTAAGAAGAGGGTGGCAAAATGAAAGAGGGGTCAAATACCCCTCTTTTTCTATGTAAATGAGGCCTGGGCTTCAACGCTTCCCAAGCATGGCCCGGCTCCGGCCGTCGTTGAACTCGCCGATGACGATCTTGTCCCCGATATCCTCTAAGGAAAGCGCCCTCTTGATGGTCATGGTGTTTTCTTTCAGCCACTGCATCATGGCCCAAGGGGTTAAGAGTTCATTTCGCCGGCCATATTGAGTGGGGCAAGGGCTCAAGACTTCGACGAAGGCGAACCCCTCATGCTCCAGAGCCCGGGCCAGGATATTGATCAGCGCCTTCACATGATAGACGGTGTGGCGGGCCACATAGGTGGCCCCGGCTCCCAAAACTAGACGACAGAGGTCGAAGGGAGGCTCGGGGTTCCCCTGGGGGGTGGTAACGGTGAAGGCCCCTTGAGGCGTGGTGGGGGTCACCTGTCCCCCGGTCATGCCGTAGATGCGGTTGTTGGCGCAGATCACCGTCAAATCGATATTCCGCCGGGCGGCGTGGATCAGATGATTGCCCCCTATGGAGGCTATATCTCCGTCGCCGCCGATGACTACCACCTCCAATTCCGGCCGGAAGAGTTTGGCCCCCGTGGCGAAGGCGATGGCGCGCCCGTGGGTGGTATGGAGGGTGTCAGCAGCGAAATGAGGGCTAGGGATCCAGCCCGCACATCCGATGCCGGAGACGAAGAGCATCTCGTCTAAGTTCCATCCTATCTTGTCAATGCCTCTAAGGATGGCCCCCATGAGGATGCCATGACCACAACCGGCGCAGAAAGGGGTGGGAAAGGCCTCGGCGCGGAGACCCTTCAATGGCGAGTGGTGGGGCCTACTCCCCTGCCTCACCTTCATTCTCCAGGGTGATAATGATCCTTTCGGCTCCCTCCGTGCCGTGAAGAGTGGAGACCAGAGCCTTCACCACCGCCCTCACCACCTCATTAGCGAACTCGGTGCGCAAGGGTATATCTCGCCCGTCAACCACCAGGGAAACCCTCTCTTTCTGGGGACTCATCAGATACTCCTTCTCTACTAAGTCGGCCAATCCGGCTACATCACCGTGCTCGAACTGGGGCACATCCAAATCGAAGGGTTGGTCGGTGACCAGGGCTAGAAGTTCCTCCTCGTGGCAGAGAAGTTCTTGGCCCCTAGCCTGGCGGGAGACCTCGATCTTGGGCTTGTCGCCGCTCTTGTACCCCTCCGTGAGAACCAAATCTACGTCACTCATGTAGGCCGAGAGTTCATCGAGAGTCCTCTCTCTATCCACCCGCTTGATGAGGGCCAGTTTCTCCGGCGAGGAGATGAGGACCGCATCGCTTCCTGCTTGGGCGTGGCGCCAAGAGTCCTTCCCTGGCCTATCTATCTCGAAGCCGTGAGTATCGTGTTTGATGGTCCCGACGCGATAGCCTCTCCTTTTCAGTTCAGCGATCAACCTTTCGAGAAGCGTCGTCTTCCCCACCTCGGACTTCCCTACAACGGAGATGATGGGGATCATTCTACACCCTCCCGCCAGTCAAGCATCTGGGCCCGCAGCCTCTCCCCCGCCTTAACCAGGGTCGTGCCCTCGGGCACGATGAGAAGGGCGTTGGCCCGCACCATGGAGGTGAGTATCCCCGAACCTCGGGGGCCGGTCACCGCCCGAGCATGGTAGCCGTCCTCCTGTCGTGTCACTATCGCCCTTATGAAGCCCCGTCGCCCACTGTTTGTCACCTCTTCATCGACGATGACCTCAACCTCCGGCTTTTCCCTAGGCCCCTTGCCCAGCATGGTAAGGATGGCCGGCCTGGCGAACTGCTCGAAGGAGATCATGGCCGATACGGGGTTCCCGGGTAACCCGATGAGGGGCACCCCTTGAATATGGCCAAAGGCCAAAGGCTTCCCCGGCTTCATATTCACCTGCCAGAAATCGATCTCCCCCTCAGAGGCTAGGACCTCTTTTACCACATCGTATTCGCCGACAGAGACCCCGGCCGAGGTGAGAAAGAGCTCCACCTTGGCGGCCAGCCCTTCTTCGATCTTCGCTTTCAACTCCTCAACCCTGTCTCTGGCGATGCCCAGCCTCACGGGAACCCCCCCATACCGCATCACCTGAGCGGCGGTAGAATACTCGTTACTGTTCCGGATCTGGCCAGGTCCGATCTCTTCATCGATAGCCACTAACTCATCTCCGGTGGCCAAAATAGCCACCCGAGGACGACGGATCACCTCCACCTCCGGCCGCCCCAAGGAAGCCAGGATGCCGAGCTCCTGGGGGCGCAAAACCGTTCCCTTGGCCAGAGCCAACTCTCCCCTTCGGATATCTTCTCCCGCAGGCCTCACATTCTCCCGGGGCGAGACCTCCTTGTAGATCTCGACCGTGGGCCCCCAACTACCTCTCAACCCCTCGCTCGTCTCCTCGAAGCGCACCACGGCGCCCGCCCCTTCAGGGACAGGGGCCCCAGTCATGATTCGAATCGCCGTCCCCGGCCCCACCTTCAAATGGGTGGTGTGCCCGGCTGCCAGATCAGCCACCACCTTGAGCGTCACCGGGCTCTTCCTGGAAGCGCCCATCGTATCTCCAGAGCGCAGAGCATAGCCATCCATGGCCGAGTTGGCGAAGGGAGGGATATCGATATCGGAGTAGATATCCTCCGCCAGAACCCGATCCAAGGCTTCTAAGATGGGCACCTTCTCTGGTTCTAAAGGGTGAAAATGTCTTAATATCCTCGCCCGCGCCTCATCCACGCTGATCATGGTAACCCCTTTTCAAAAGTATAGCCAGCCTATTTTGGGCTTCTTCTCCCATAGTAGCTCTCAGAGCAGCGATCAATGGGTCTCTAAACCCCCACTGGCAAGCCAGGGCATCGGCCTCATACTCCTCCCTGAGGCGTAGTTTGCCCTTTCCTTCCCACGATACAAACCGATGGCCCAGGGCCAGATGGGCCAACTCATGGGCTATGATGCCCACGATCTCCTCCAGGGGCCTCTCCTCCAAGGCCTCGTTGAGGGTGAGAAGGGTTAACCCGGAGGGGAAACCCAGAGTTACCACTCCCCCTATGCGGCTCGACTCAGCCACATAGAGGGGACGCTCGCCGTGGACAAGGTTATTATAGACGGAATCTGGAAGCCTGGACAAGGCCTCTTTCAAAGCCTCCCTGATCCGAGGGCTGGATATACGGCACCGCTCCTTGTCAGCCAGGAAATCTCGCACCTTAGGCAACGACTTCATGACCCTGATGAGCGCTCCTCCAAGGCAGCCAAAATCCTCTCTGGCGTAGCCGGCAACCGCCTCATCCGTACCCCTATAGCATCATAGAGGGCGTTGATTATCGCTGGACAAGTGGGGATAGAGGTGATCTCCCCTACCCCCTTAGCCCCATAGGGCCCCTCCGAGGTCTCTTCCTCCACCATAATGGGTGTTATCTCTGGCACCTCTTTGACCGTAGGGATGTGGTATTTAGTGAGGGTCGTCTTCTGGGGCACCCCTTCTCTCATGGAGAAATCCTCCATCAAGGCGAAGCCCAGCCCCATCAAGACCCCTCCCTCTAGTTGTCCCTCGATAGCCAAGGGGTTGATGGCCCTCCCTACATCGTGGGCCGCCACCACCCTCACCACCTTCACCTCGCCTGTGCTTATGTCAACCTCTACTTGGGCCGCCTGGGTGGCGTAACCGTAGGCGAAGTGGGCGTCCCCCTTCTCCCC
>JAUVHF010000116.1 GCA_030593425.1 Anaerolineales bacterium | reverse complement strand
GGGATGCAATACCTAGAGGGGACTCATACCTATTTGTTCACCCATCAGGATGAGAAAGGTGAACACACCATCTTTTTGGAGAACGCGGAAAGCATAGCCCATAAGTTGGAACTAGCCAGGGCCTTCAACCTGCAAGGGGTGATCGTCAAGGGGCTCTTGGATGAGGGGAGCGATGAAAGGGTTTGGGAGGCCTTGAGTCAATACGCGGCCGCCGTGCCCTCCACAATCGAAAGCCAGTTCGCCATCTTATGGCAGGTGGCGGACGCCGAGGGAGAGTTGGTGGCGGAAGAAGTCTGTTCCCTGGATGATCCCACCTTCTCCTGGACGGTGCCAGAGGCCGGGGAATATACTATCTCTTATGCTATATCCGACGACGGAGGGCAAACCGCCTCGGTCGTTGGAGGAGAGGCTCTCTTGGTAGCCTTGGCACCCACCCCCATGCCTACGCCCGCTCCAAGGGGAGGAGGGGCTGCCACTCCTACCCCCACTCCCTCCTCTTCCACCGCGCCCACAAAGACACCTACACCCACCCCACCACCCGTCGTTAGACCGCCGACAGGGGGGACAGGGTTCGACTACGGCATCCAGGTTCACCCCTACAACGTGGACCTCAACCAGCTGGTGAGCGCCGTACAGGGGTTGGGGCTCCGATGGGTGAAGTTCCAAGTCCCCTGGTATTGGATAGAGCCCCAGCAGGGTCAGCGCAACTGGAACGCCTACGGGCTGGAGAATGCGGTGAACGCCTTCCATAACGCCGGGATCAAGATCCTCCTCAGCGTAGTAGCAGCGCCTAAGTGGTCGAGGAGCATGCATGAGGAGGCTGGCCCTCCGGATGATTTCAACCTCTACGCCGACTTTGTAAGCCGCTTGAGTCAGCACTTTAAGGGCAGGATCAAGGCTATAGAGGTGATGAACGAGACGAACCTGAAGCGGGAGTGGAACACCGGGAGACCCCTGAGCGCGGCAGAATACGTAGACCTCCTATGTCGGGCCTATTCGAGCATCAAGGCGGTGGACTCTAGTATCATCGTGGTCTCGGGCGCTCCCACCCCCACCGGTTGGAACGATGGCATCGTAGCCATCGATGATGTCCAATACTTGCAGCAGATGTATCGAGCCGGTCTCAAGGGCTGCTCTGATGCCGTGGGGGTCCATCCCTCAGGCTACAACAACCCCCCAGATGTCAACTGGCAGACCTACACCGATCCCACCGCTACCTTTGGCGCCAAAGGGCACCGCAGTTGGTTCTTCCAGGCCACCATTAGTGCCTACCATACCACAATGCAGAATAACGGCGATGGGAACAAGAGGCTTTGGGCCACGGAGTGGGGGTGGGGCTCCATCGAGAATCTTACCCCGTCTCCCGCAGCGGGATACGAGTTCTTCCAAGATAACACTGAGGCTGAGCAGGCTGACTTCATAGTGAAGGCTTTCCAGATCGCCAAGGCCCGGGGCTATATGGGGGTGATGTTCCTCTGGAATCTCAACTATGCTCCCGTCTGCGGTGCAGAATGCGAACAAAGCGCCTTCGGCATCGTGAGGCCTGACTGGTCCCATAGACCAGCCTACAACGCCCTAGCAAACATGCCCAAGTGAGAATTTACGGACGGCGGTCGATAGGTGTGGGGCATTCCTCTGCTCCACACCTTTTCTTGGAGAGAAGATGAGATCGAACAGCGGCTGGTTCAATAGGGGGGTAAGAGTGTTGATCATCTTCACCGCTCTCCTCTTTGGCTCCCTGGCCGCCTGGCTCCTTTTCCCCCTGCTTCCCTTGCATCCCAAAGCGGCCCATTCCCCCTCGCCGCCGACTCCCGCTTTGGATGGGTCGACCCTGAGAGTTGCCACCTCCACCTTCGTACCCTCACCGGAGCCTCCAACACCTGCGCCTAGCCTTACACCTATTGAACCATCGGCAACCGCCACGGAGAACCTGCCAGCAGCGGCGACGCAATCGTCCCCCTCGCCTATATCTACGAACACACCCTCGGCCTCCAACCCCCCGGAGCCCACTTCCACGCCAACACCAGCACCAGTGGCTCTCTGCAGGACAGTGATGTGCCAACTCCTGCGCCGTCTGGCCGACCTCTCCACCTTGCCCAAGTCCACCGATACCATCATCTTCCAGAAATCGAGCCAGGATACTACTCACCTGGAACACTACTGGGATTACTTCAACAGCGATGAGTGGTTCCTGGCTCGGGGGTTTACCATCCGCACTGGCTATGACGGTCAGAAGGAGTACGTCATCCTGCCCCGCACACAAGGGCCAGGTTATATCCCCCGCATCTACTTCACCCATCGGCAGCACAACTGGGACCTGAAGGAGGGGGACGACCCAGAGAGCCCTGAGGGCAAGGAGTGGGGCTATTTCCATGAGGTGGGGAATATCCGCTTCTACTTTGACGACGAGCCGACCCCGCGCATCGATATGCCGGTGACCGAGTTCTTTCGTGGTGATGTTTGGCCCTTCATGGCCCCTCTGGTGCGCCACTACGGTACCGGCAACGGCGGCGACGTTTCCTACATCCCCATCCCCTTCTCCCGCTCGGTGGTGGTGGCCACCACCGGCCGGCCCCAACACTTGCAGATCGAAGTGGTCAAGTTCAACCAGGACCCAGGTAACCTCGACAGTTTCAACATCCCCTTGAACCCCTCGGAGGCCCAAGAACTGAATCGGGTCATCGACCTCTGGAATGACCGCGGGGAACACCCTTACTATCCGAGGGGAGACCTCGTCTCCCTGAAGCGAGACCTGACCATCCCTCCCTTCTCCTCCACCGAGATAGCCCTTTCCGGCCCTGGGGTCATAACCTCGCTGGAACTCTATCTGGCCAGCGGGATGGACGAAAACGTGAGCATGAAGATATTCTGGGACGGCGAGGGCAACCCCAGCGTAGAAGGGCCTATCCGCTCTCTCTTCGGGACGGCGGAAGAGATGAGACGCTACCGCTCTTTGCCTCTAGGGATCGTCTGGAACGGGGAGAGGAATGAGTTTTACAACTACTTCCCTATGCCTTTCAATAGCCAAGCGAGAATACTCTTCGAGAACGGCAGGGGAGACGCCACAGATGTGCGGGTAGAGATCCTCTACCATCCCGCACCCTTCAAGGAGCGCATCGCCAGATTCCATGCCACCTTCAAGAGAGAGCGCCTCAGGGCGAGGCGTGACGATAGCGGAAACTACATCCTGGCCGACCTCCACGGGAGCGGGAGGTATGTGGGCTGCATCCTCACCATGTATGACTTCCAGAGAGGAGATTTCGATCCAAACTGGAACTTGCCCTTCCTGGAGAGCGATCTGAACATCTGGGTGGATGGAGTCTATGCCCTTCCGGGCACAGGCATTGAAGGAGACTTCAACGCAGGATATTACTACATCTATACCCAGGAGCCCAATCGACAGTGGATATTCGCTCTCTCTGGAAACAGTTGGAAGCGCATGTGGACAAGACATCGGGACGATGCTGCTTCCCAGTACCGCTTCTATCTCACCGATAGCATTGAATTCAGGGATTCCTTACGTGTTGAGGTCGAGCACGGTTCCAAGGGCAACAATTCTACCGTGACCTACTCCAGCACCGCTTTCTGGTACCAAGACGAGCCAGGGTAGGAGAAGTTATGAAGTTCGAGTGGCCCAAGAGAATAGGAAAGAATTGGCTTGGCTTGCGAGTCGGGGCGCTCTTTATAATCGCTGCCCTGTTGGTGGGCTCTCTTCTAGGCTTGTGTCTCTTCCCCCACCTTCCCATCCGTTTAGCCAGGGCCACGCCTACCCCCAGTCCAACCCCAACCCAGATTCGCCCTACCGCCACCTTGGAAGCCCTAGAGTTCCCAACACCCACGGTAGAAGGTGAGACTATCACACCCACACCCCTAGCAGGAACTCCAACGCCCACGCCTACTTTCCCGCCACCTCCCAGGCCTCCGCGTATGAACTCCCCCGAATATGGCATGCAAGCCTTCCTTTGGTGGCGGCCGGAGACGGCTTGGAGAGACCTCGACCTAATCAAAGGCGCTGGTTTCACCTGGGTGAAGCAAGTCTTCGCCTGGATCGATATAGAGGGGGCCGGAAAGGGGATCTATGATTGGAGCCGAACCGACCGCATCGTGGAGGATGCAAACAGCCGGGGTTTGGATATATTGGCTGCGATCTTCAAACCCCCTGCCTGGCTGGGGCCCAACTATCCTGCTAGCGGTGCCGTCAACAACTATCAGGATTTCGCCGACTTTCTCACCGCTCTGGCTACTCGCTACAAAGGCCGTATCCGTGCCTATTCGATCTGGAACGAACCCAACCTCTCGCGCGAATGGGGCGGGCCACCTGATCCCGAAGGGTATGTAGCCTTGCTGAAAGTGGCTTACCAAGCCATCAAGGCGGCCGATCCTAACGCTCTAGTCATCACTGCAGGCCTCAGTCCCACCACTCGGGGGCCCGATGCGGAGGCCATGCCCGACATCATCTTCGTGAGGCGGATCTACCAGGCTGGAGCGGCCCCTTATTTCGACCTCTTGGGAATCCATGCTCCTGGCTACAAAGCACCTCCGGAGGTGGACCCGGCCCAGGTCGTCGGCAACCCGGCTTACGACAATATGGGCGATACGAGTCCACCGGAGCGACACCGGGCATACTGTTTTCGCCACGCCGAGGATCTCCGTCAGATAATGATAGAATTTGGCGACGCCGATAAGCAGGTGGCGATCCTTGAGTTCGGCTGGACCAGCGACCCCCGTCCCGACTCGCCCTACCATTGGCATGCCGTTAGCGAGGAGGAAAAGGCCAACTATCTCGTGCAGGCCTATCGGTATGCCAGGGAGAACTGGGTCCCTTGGATCGGTGTCATGACCCTTATCTACATATCCGACCCCGATTGGACTCAGGATCATGAGCAGTACTGGTGGGCTATCACCGATCCCGATGGCACCCCTCGACCCGCGTATCTGATGCTCTCCCAGATGGCAAAATAGCCCAGGCCAAAGCCTCGGCTATCGCTATCAATTCCAGCGCTTATTGTACTCGCCGCCAATACACGTAGATCGTACCGCTCCCTGGATAGTCCACGTCGCAAACTGGGCTGATCGGTTGCCCCGCTTCGCTAACGATGACCAAGTGATAGAAGCCGGGGGTTGGCCCCACAGGGAAGTCATACTGCCCAACGTCTATAGGGCTGCTCTTCGAAATCTTGATGCCAAGATCGTCGGCGTCGGTATACCCGTGAACTCTTACCCCAGGCTCCGGTTTTCCCTCTGCATCATAGACGATACCTCGGATGTATCGCCCCTGTCCACGGTAAGGTCCCTCCACCCGAAGCACCTGATAGAGGAAACCCCCCACCGGAGTGGGCGGCGCTGGCGTTGGAGTGGGGCCCATAGGCGACG
>JAUVHF010000142.1 GCA_030593425.1 Anaerolineales bacterium | reverse complement strand
AAGAGGAGGAATGGCGAGGAGCCCTCTCCCCTTTTGGGGATGCCGATGGCGGTCAAGGATGTGATCTGCACCGAAGGGATAGAGACCACCTGCGGCTCGAAGATCTTAGAGGGGTTTGTCCCTCCTTATAGCGCCACGGTGGTGGAGCGTCTAACGGAGGCTGGGGCCATAATCTTGGGGAAGACGAATACCGACGAGTTCGCCATGGGCTCCTCCACCGAGAACTCCGGGTTTTTCACCACCCGTAACCCTTGGGACACTAGCCGAGTACCCGGAGGCTCCAGCGGAGGCTCTGCGGCGGCTGTAGCCTCTGGAGAGGCGATCTTCGCCCTAGGTACCGATACGGGGGGAAGCGTCCGCCAGCCAGCCTCGCTCTGCGGGGTAGTGGGATTGAAGCCTACCTATGGACTGGTCTCCCGTTACGGTTTGGTAGCCTTCGCCTCCTCCTTGGACCAGATAGGCCCTCTGACCCGGGATGTAACCGATTGCGCTTTGGTGCTAGGGGTGATCGCTGGCCGCGACGCAAGGGATTCCACCTCCCTCGACCTTCCCATTCCGAACTACAGGGAAGCCCTACTGCCCGATATCAAGGGGTTACGGATAGGTGTTCCAGAGGAATACTTCGTCGAAGGGGTGGAGTCCCAGGTGGCGGAGGTGGTGCATGCAGCCATCGACCTTCTTGCCGATCTGGGAGCCGAGATGGTGGAGGTTTCCCTCCCCCACACCGAGTACGCTTTGCCCGCCTACTATCTTATCGCCCCCGCTGAGGCTTCGGCCAATCTAGCCCGCTACGATGGGGTGAAGTATGGCCTCTCTTGCTCCGAGGCGAACGATATTTGGGAAGACTACCGACGGACGAGGGAGGCCGGCTTCGGCCCGGAGGTGAAGCGGCGGATAATGCTAGGGGCTTATGCCCTCTCTGCTGGCTACTACGATGCCTACTACCTCAAGGCCCAGAAGGTTCGCACCCTTATCAAGGAGGATTTCGACCAGGCGTTCTCGAAGTGCGACGTCTTAGTGGGGCCCACCTCTCCCACGGTGGCTTTCAAGATCGGGGAGCGAGTGGAGGACCCCTTGCAGATGTACCTCTCCGATATCTTTACCCTCTCCCAGCCGTTGGCGGGCATCCCTGGTATATCCATCCCTTGCGGCTTCGCCGGGGGCTTACCTGTAGGTTTGCAGATCATCGGTCCGGCGCTGGGTGAGGAGACAGTTCTGCGGGTGGCATACGCTTACGAACAGGCCACAGAGTGGCACAAGATGCGTCCACAGTTGTAGAGGAGAGAGATGAAAGTAGTGATGCCCATGGCTGGTCTGGGAACGCGCCTCAGGCCTCATACCTACAGCAAGGCTAAGCCGCTGCTCCCTGTGGCCGGCAAGCCGGTCTTGGCACACCTCTTGGATAGACTTCAGGGGCTCGATGTGGAAGAGTACATCTTCATCGTGGGCCACCTGGCCGAGCAGATCGAAGAGTATGTAAAGGCTAACTATGACTTCCCCGTCCGTTATGTCTTGCAGGCCGAGCCTTTAGGCCAGGCCCACGCCCTCCATCTAGCCAAGGAGTATATCGATAGCCCCTTCTTGATGATCTTCGTAGATAGCATCTTCGAAGCGGATCTTACTCGCATCGATGAGGTTGCCTCTGACGGGTTGGTCTTTGTTAAGGAGGTGGACGACCCCCGGCGTTTCGGCATCGTCCTCTTGGAAGGTGACAGGGTCGTCAGATTCATCGAGAAACCTGAGGAGCCGGTCTCTAACCTGGCCTTGGTGGGGATGTACTACGTGGTCAACTGGATATCACTTATGGGATGCGTCGAGACCCTCCTGAAGGAAGGTATCCAAACCAAAGGCGAATATTACATCGCCGATGCCTTCCAGTTGATGGTGGATCGGGGGGCCAAACTGGAGGCTGTGACCGTCGATGTGTGGCAAGATTGCGGGAAACCAGAGACCCTTCTGGCCACTAATCGCTACCTTTTGGAGAAGGGCAGGACACAGAAGGTAGAGGCGGAGAACTCCGTTATCATCCCTCCGGTCTCCATCGCAGAGAGCGTTACCATTCGGGGTTCCGTGGTGGGGCCTTATGTTTCCGTCGCTGAAGATAGCGTGATCATCGACTCCATGGTTAGAGACTCGATCATCGACGAGGGGGCCCATATCGAGGACGCTATGCTTGAGGGTTCCCTCATCGGCGCCAACGCTCAGGTGAAAGGCAAGTTTAAGCGCCTCGACGTAGCCGCTTCGTCCAGAGTAGATCTTGGATAAATCCCATGAAGAGGTTAGCCCAAGTCACCTCTTATGCGGGGAGGAAGTACCCAGAGCGGCCGATCTCCTTCGTCTGGCAAGACGAAGAGCAGATAATAGAGGCCATAGAGGGAGAGTGGATGACGCCCGAAGGTTCCCATTTCCAGGTCCGGACCTCGGCGGGAGAGCGCTTTCATCTAGTTTATTCTCGGGAGGCAGACGAGTGGTACCTGAGACTGGAATGAGAGAGTTTATCGCACAGAGGGCGCGGATGGTCCCTCCATCGGGTATCAGGAAGTTCTTCGATATCATCGCCACCATGGAAGATGTCATATCTTTGGGGGTGGGGGAGCCAGACTTTGTCACCCCGGATCAGATCCGCCGAGCGGGGATCCGCTCCCTGGAACGGGGAGAGACCCACTACAGTTCCAACTCTGGGATGTTGGAGTTAAGGGAGGAGTTGGCCAAGCACTTGGCTAAGCGATACGAGGTAGAGTACGATCCAGAGACGGAGATCTTAATCACCGTAGGGGTCTCTGAGGCTCTGCATATCTCCCTCTTGGCTTTGGTCGATCCCGGCGATGAGGTGATTGTTCCGGAGCCCTGCTTCGTCTCCTACAAGCCGGGGATCATCTTCGCTGGGGGTGTCCCGGTAGTGTTGGAGACCAGATGCGAGGACGGCTTCCAGATAGCGCCCCAAGAGATCGAGGCCGCCATCATTCCCCGCACCAAGGGGCTGCTCATCGGCTACCCCAACAATCCTACCGGGACGGTCATGCCTAGGGACCTCCTCATCGAGATGGCCCAGATGGCGGAAGGGCACGGTTTAGTCGTCTTCTCCGACGAGATCTATGATCGGCTAGTTTACGGCATCGAGCATACCTGTTTCGCTTCCCTGCCTGGGATGAGGGACCGGACGGTGCTCTTGGGAGGGTTCTCCAAAGCCTACGCTATGACCGGATGGCGGATCGGATATGTGGCTGGGAACGGTGAGATTATCGGCGCCATAGGGAAACTCCACCAATACGCTATCATGTGTGCCCCTACAACGGCCCAAGTGGCGGCCATCGAGGCCCTCAGAAATGGCGAGGAGGCCGTGCAAGCGATGGTCCAAGAGTACGATAAGAGGCGCCGAGTGATAGTGAGAGGGCTCAACGACCTCGGCCTCTCCTGCTTCGAGCCCCGGGGGGCTTTCTACGCCTTTCCTTCCATCGCCCGGACGGGCTTGAGTTCTGATCAGTTCTCGGAGAGGTTGCTCTTCGAGGAGAAGGTGGCCGTAGTGCCAGGCACCGCCTTCGGGGCGTGTGGGGAGGGGTTCGTCCGTTGCTCCTATGCCACATCGTTGGAGGCCATCGAGGAGGCCTTGAGGCGGATAGAGCGCTTCGTCCACCGGTATGGATAGGGCAATTCCTAGTTTTGACCAGGGGGCTAGAAATGGTATAATATAGGTGGTTCTGCCAGACCTTTAGGAGAAAGGGGGTGAGGGCCAAAGAACAAAATGAACTCTCGTGCATCAGTATTCACACAGAGGGAGGAAAATCGTGAAAGCAAGAAGTTGGATAATTGTCAGCCTCCTGGTCATAGGGACATTGCTTGCTGCCTGCGCTGCACCGGCGGAGGAGGCTCCTTCCGTAGTGGCAGGAGCGCGCTTCCAGATCATCCTAGACCGCGGAGAGATCATCTGCGGTGTCAACCAGGAACTCGCCTTCTTTGGCTATCTCAACCCGGCGGGCGAGTTCGAGGGGTTCGACGTTGATTTCTGCAAGGCTATTGCTGCTGCGGTCTTCGGCGACGCCAACGCGGTCGAGTACCGACCATTGACCGCTGCAGAGCGTCTTCCCGCGCTTCAAACCGGCGAGATCGATGTTCTGATCCGCAACACTACGTGGACGCTCACTCGCGATTCGGTGAACGAGGTAAACTGGGCGGCGATAAACTTCTACGATGGTCAGGGCATGATGGTCCCGGTGGCCAGCGGATTCACTTCGCTGGAAGACATGGAAGGGGCTACCGTTTGCGTCACCACCGGTACGACGACGGAGATGAACCTGGCCGATGCTTTCCGCTCCCGTGGCGTCGAATACAGCCCGCTTCTCTTTGAGAAGACACAGGATACGGCGACAGCCTACGAGGAGGGACGTTGTGACGGCCATACCTCCGACAAGTCACAGTTGGCGGCCTTGCGTTCAGCGTATGAGCATCCCGAGGAGCATATCATCCTCGACGTGACCATGTCCAAGGAGCCTCTGGGACCGGTGACCGCTCACGGCGACGACAAGTGGAACGATGTGGTCAGGTGGGTCACTTGGGGTATGATCCAGGCCGAAGAGTCCGGAGTT
>JAUVHF010000020.1 GCA_030593425.1 Anaerolineales bacterium | reverse complement strand
CCCTGGCTGCTGCGCGAACTTCAGGAGTTCCCTGATGATGGAACTACCCATCCGCTGCATCCGCTGGGCGTAACACTCTTCCCATCGAGTTGTCATAACCTTCCGACCTCCTTGTCGCTAGAAGTTCACAACCTACCCGCTATTTCTACACCGGTTCAGGGGCTTGATACCCGTGCTATGATACATCAAAACGCCCCCTGCCGTCAAGGGGCCTCTTCGAGGCTCGATTTTTCCCCCGGCGTGCTACCGCCCGGAAAGAGCAGCCCACCAATCCCTAACCAGGAGCCTGGCTATCCAGAGAGGTTTGAATTTGCCCCAGCCCACGGGCAAGGCCAGTTCCCTATCCTGGGGTAAGGTGGCGAAGTTCACCTCGTCCATCTGTGCCTTGAGGGCTTGCAACCCTCTCTTTCGTTGGGCCTCGTCTTCGATCTCCAAGAGACGATCGATCTCCCCGATCAACTCTTGAGACTTCCGGATCCGCTCTTCCGCGGCCTCCATCTCTCGGGCCTCGATGAGGTCATGCTTTCTTTTCAAGCGACTCAGTCTAAGAAGCGCCTCATAGGTGGTATCTACTATCTCCGCCCGGCTCATCCACTCCGTCTCGTAGTTGAGGATATACTTCCAACTGGGGGATAGAAGAGCCCGACGATGCTCCTCCAAGGTCCGATAGAAGAGGCGATAGCCATGCCGCTCAGGATCCTCGAAGGCTGCACTCCCCGGATCCAAGAAGGGAGCCAGAGGGGAGATATAAGGGTGCAAGCGACCATCGCCGCCGAACCGCTCCAACAAAGCCCCGCAATAGTCGATGGTCCCCATCACCGATTGAGGGGTCTGCCTGGGCAACCCTGTCATGAAGAAGATATCTAGCCTTTGACAGCCCGCTTCCAGGGCATGTCGTATGGTCGCTTCCACTTCCTCGTTGGAGTAGCCTTTGCCGAAGGCTCGTCTCACCTTTGGATCGTGGGACTCCAAGGAGAACTCCAAACAGAGGCGGGGGAAGGAAGAGACCACCTCCTCCAAGAATCCCTGCGAGGCTGGGGCGAAGAGTTCTACCATCGCTTCTCCCTCTACACCCTGAAGAGAGGATAACAATTTCCGTGCGTCATCGATACCCCCCTGGCGGAGATCCCCCAGCAGGAGGACCGGGCCTCGGCTAAAGCGTTTAATATCCTTGACATCCTGGGCCAACATCTCCGGCGTTCGATAGGCGGGCTTTTCCCGGCCGAAGAGGTGGCGCGAGGCATAGGCTGAGCCCCCGCAGGTAACACAACCCTGGGTACAACCCCGACAACTGAGCGCAGCCATGATAGGGTACCCTAGCCAGTTGAAGAAAGGGATATTGCTGGCCAAGTCGCGGTCCCGAACTACGGCTTTGACCAGGTGGCTATAGTCCAGTGCCACATGGCTCAAGTCAGGAGGCAGATAGGTGAAGGGGTTGACTTTCACTTCTCCCTTTTCGTCCCGCCAAGTGAGGTTGGCCACCCGGTCGAGAGCCCCCCCAGACGCCAGAGCCTTCATCAGTTGCAGAAGCGGCTCCTCCGTCGAATCACCTCGCAACACATAGTCCACCTCCCGCCTAGCCACCAGTTCCAGGTGATAATAGGAAGCCGAGAAGCCACCCACGATCACCGGGGTTCGGGGATGGTGACGCTTGACGATCTTGGCCACCTCAAGGGCTCCCTGGGCGTGAGGTAACCAGTGGAGGTCGATGCCGAAGGCCAAAGGGTCCAAAGAAGCGATAAACGCCTCGGCATCGAAGTCCCTATCCTTGAGCATCCGCACCGCCAGGTTGACGATGCGGGTTCGGAAGCCATGCCTTTCTAGGTATTCGGCCAAGGTGGTAAATCCGATGGGGTACATCTCGAAGATAGGGGTTGAAGGCACGAGATCGCTGATGGGGCCATATAGGATCGCCTCTTTTCGGAAATCATAGACGCTAGGTGCGTGGAGAAACACCAGATGGGGCTTAGCCATGGTCGAACCCTTCATTCATAATGGCGAAAGAATACCACAGGGGATGGACTGGGGCAAGATAAAAGGGGGACGGCTCCCCCCTACCCAGAGTTGGGCGGCAGGCTCAGTCACCAAGGCGATAGCCGAAGCCTCGCTCGGTGATTATATATTCTGGGTTACTAGGATCTCTTTCGATCTTACGCCGCAGGTGCCAGATGTACCGTTTCACATAGCCGGTATCGACGTACTCGTCGCCCCATACCCTAGCCAGCAACTGCTCATGGGTGACGGTGCGGCCCGCGTTTTCCGCCAGACAGACGAGCAACTCGAACTCCGTGGGAGTCAAATCCACGGGCTGGCCTCGCGCCGACACCTCCTTGTGATCCACATCCACCACCAGTTCATCGAAGATATAGACGCGAGGCACCTCAGCCGGTTTCCCCCGCCGAGAGCGGTGGAGCACCGCGCCCACGCGAGCCGTCAGTTCGGCGAAACTGAAAGGCTTAGTTACATAGTCATCGGCCCCAGACTCGAACCCTTTGACCTTATCCGCCTCCTCCTCTTTGGCGGTGAGCATAATGATGGGCACCTGAGAGACCTCCCTGATACGAAGACAGGTCTCCCAGCCATCCATGCGGGGCAGCATCACGTCTAGAATCACCAAGTCGGGCTGGTCTTTGTAGACCGATTGCAACCCATCGATCCCGTTCGTCACCCCTATGAACCGATAGCCAGCCTTCTCCAAAGACTGTCGCAAAAGTCCGAGGAGCGTCCGATCGTCATCGATTACCAATATCTTCCCCCTGTCCTCCATCCCCTACCTCGACCCCTGACGCTTCTTGCTCTTTCCATCCGCCAAGGGAAGGGCGAAACTGAAGGTAGAGCCCTTCCCCACACTGCTCTCCACCCATATCCGACCCCCTTGAGCCTCCACCAACCCTTTGGTTATGTAAAGACCCAAACCATGCCCGTAGGCCTCCCGGGAATCGCTGCCGTTGACCCGATGGAACTTCCAGAAGATCCTCTTTTTTTCTTTGTCCGAGATGCCCAGCCCTTGGTCGGTGACGGAGATCACCATCTCCTTCCCCTCTGCCTCCGCGGTAACGGTTATCTTCCCCCCTTGAGGCGAGTATTTCACTGCGTTATCTAGGAGGTTAAAGAATATCTGAGCGATCCGATCCTCATCCCCCCATACCCTAGGCAGGCTATCGGCGTGGGGAAGGACAAACTGGTGAAGAGAGGTGCTACCCTGAAGGTTCACTACCAGCCTCTGCAAGAGGGGAAGGATGTCAACCCTCTCCCGTCTCAAATCCAACTTTCGAGCCTCTATCCGTGAGACATCCAATATCCCCTGAACCAGTCTCGCTAGACGGGCGCTCTCCTCGCCTATGACCTCTAACATCTTCTTCTCATCCACCTCGGCACCGGAACCCAGAAGCAGCTCCACGGCGCCGCTGATATTGGTGAGAGGGGAACGTAACTCATGGGAGACCATAGAGACGAACTCCGACTTCAGTCTGTCCAGATCCCGGAGTTCCTCGTTGACCCGCCTCAACTCCTTGTTCCTCTCCTCCAGTTCTTCATAGGCCTGCGCCAACCTCTTGGTCCTCTGCTCCACCTTCTCCTCTAACTCCCTGGTGAGTTGAAGGATCTCCTCTTCGGCCCTCTTCCGATCAGTGATGTCCCTCAGGATGAGAGAACTTCCTATGGCTTCACCCTCCTTGTTCCGCAGAAGAGTCTGTGTCAGTTGCACCTTCACCCGTCGGCCATCTTTGGCTATCCTCTCCGTCTCGTAATCTCTGATGTAGCCCCTTTTCTCTATCTCCCGGGCTATTAACCTCAACTCACCACTCTTCAGGAGTTCTTGGGGGACCAATCGGCTGAAATGCTCCCCTACCATCTCCTGGGCATGGTAGCCGAAGATCAATTCCGCCCCTCTATTCCAGGTGCGGATGACGCCCTCGGTATCCAGGCTGATGATGGCGTCAGCCGAGGCGCTGGTGATACTGGCCAAATATTCCTCCCACTCCTGGATCCTATCCTGGGATCTCTCCTGCTCGGTCAGGGTTCCCCTAAGCCAGGTGAGGACCCACCAGATGGCCAAAGGCCCCACCATCCCGTAGAAGAAGACGCTTAAGAAGAGACTCCATCGGGGCCACCGCTGGCCGGTGAAGGGGCGAAGAAATAACTGCTCCATCAGTACGGTCAGGAAGATAAGGAGTGGCAAAGCCCATCGCAAGAGAGAAAGCCACGGAACGAGACCCCTCTCCCTTTCTATCGCCCGACGCAACCCTCTACCTCCATCCTGATCTCTTAAGAAATTATACCCATAAAATGGGGAAGGCACCAAACAAAAAGGGGAGGGGCTTCGCCCCTCCCCTCAAAGGTCTACTCCATTGGTAGATCAGCGAGATAGAATCTCTTACCGCTGAGGATGAATAGCCTCCCCTTCCCCTCGTCGACGAAAACGGTACTCAACTCTTGGAAAGCCTCCTCCTCTTCACGGGAGGGACGCAGTT
Organism: Anaerolineales bacterium; assembly: GCA_030593425.1. Taxonomy (GTDB): domain Bacteria; phylum Chloroflexota; class Anaerolineae; order UBA7937; family UBA7937; genus UBA7937. Next base: position 11,060 of record JAUVHF010000020.1, on the reverse strand, counting down.
GCCGCACGAACCGCCCTTCCTTGCTGAGTTCCACTATACGCCCCCTCTCTACCACGTATATATGATCCGTCCCCGGGTTAGTGAAGATGGCTAGAGGGTTCGAGAACCCCCTTTCCAGCCCCTCAACCACGAAGGGCTTCCGCTCCCCGGTGGTGAATTTCATGATCACTCCCTCGGCCAAGAGAACGTATATATCCCCATCTATGGCCATATCTACTGCGCTCTCGAACTCCGCCTCGACTATGTAATGAAGAGGAGCCAAGTTATAATCCCGCTGTGTGGGCAAGTATTTCAAGATACGCTTAGCCCCCGTATCGAGGAGATAGAAGTTCCCCTCGAACCCCCCAGCCCTTCGTGGCTCCTGCCAACTAGCGGTCTCCATCACGGAGAGAGAAGAGAGGCCCTTCAAGGGGTCGTACTCTAAAAGACCGTCGCTCTTCAGGATGAGGAGAGTCCCCCTCTCCCTCCCTCCTCCTGGCTCTAGCCAGACGATGTCTAAGAGTTCCCCTTGCTCTTTCGAATCTATGAGGATCGCTCCCTCCGGGGGCGTCTGGAGGGTGCGGGCGGCTTCCGACCAACGGTATCTATAGAGCCGGTCCACCCCTCCATCGAGGATGTAGAGATCGTTCCCCTGGGCCACAACCCTGAGGGGTGCGCTCCTGGCCTCCGGGAACTCAAAGGGTTTACGAAGGGCCAACCTCGTCACCTGGTCCAGTTCATCCAGCCTCTCCAACGCCCTCGACTCCAACCCCTCGATATCGGGATGATCGGGCTTCATCTCCCTCGCCTCCTCCAAGAGGCTCTGGGCTACGGCTAGGAACTCCCTGGCCACAGAGGGCTCGGTAGCAGCCAGGGCTCGCCCTAACCGTTCCTCGGCCTGGGTCAGGATATCCTGGAAGAGGGCTTCTTGAGCCTCCCGCGCTCTCCACCGGCCAGCCCCCCAAACGGCAACTATCCCCACCACCAGAAGGAGGCCAAGGATGATAAAGAGGTTTCTCCTCTGTCTACGGGTGAGGCGCTCTCGCCTTGCCCGCCGCGCTGAGGTGGTGGGGGGCTCCCGTGCATACTCCTCCGGCAACATCCGCCGGGTCAAGGTCCCCAAAGCCTGAGCCAGGGCTGAGAGGCCACCTCGTAACCGTTCCCCGATATCCCCTAACAGGTCGCTCTCTTCGAGGCGCGAGAAGAACCCCTTCCGGGCCTCAGCCAGTCCCACCATCACCTCAGGGGCTCTAACGGCCTCTTCGGGGGGGCGAGGTATCTCCTCGGAGACCTTTATGACGATGGCCGAAAAGTCCCCTCCCTCGACCAGTTCGGCCAGGTTGGCCAGGGCTTCCTTGGCTCCGGGGGCCAGAGCCTCCCTGAACTCTTCTTGGCCCACCTGTTCCGGCAGGGTCGGCGAACAGAGCAGCACTACGTCCCCAGCCTCCAAGCGGTGGTGATAAAGCCCCACCTCGGCTAACCGCTCCTCGACGCCCAAGGGGGAGAGAGACAACCGCTCTTCCTCTCCTTCGGATGCTGCCCTTCGGTCCTGAGGGTCCTCAGGATGCCGAACGCCGACCCCGGGCAGGTGGGGCAAGGCCCTCATCTCATCTCGCCTAACCACGCAAGCGAAGGCCGGCCCTCCTTGGCCCAGGTAGAGGTGGACATCGCTCAGCACCGCACAGGAGATCCCCGCCACATAGGGCATACCCTCACTAAGTTCCTGATTCCGTTGATAGAGGAACCTGTTGGCTGCTCGTATCGCTTGCCGGAGACCGTTGGTGATCCCTCCCGCGACCCGGAAATATTCGTCCTGGACGATATCTACCAGTTGGCGGCTGATCTCATCTCGCCTGGAAGGGCCCGCTACTTCCACTAGGATATGAAGAGTTCCCTTGCGAGGCCGCAAGGCGGCAAACGACGGCTTCGCCGCCACTTCCAAGTTGGGAGGCCTCTCTTGCCAGACCCCCTCGATCATCCTGCCTTGGGCTATCTCCGTTCGTAGCGTCATCTTGACTCTTCCTCTATGATCTTCCTAGCGTGGGCCAGAAGCACCTTCGTCCGCTCTGGGGGCACTCTCTTGGCCTCCAGGTACCTCTCCAGCACCTCTTGAGGAGGCATCTCCTCCACCCACCGCCCACCCAGCCTCAAGCGCAGAGCCTGTTCCACATCTTTGGAGATGGTGGCCACAAGAAAAGCCTCCCCCAAACCCTTTCGCACCTCTCTGTCCTTGATCAGGGGAGCAGCCTCGGCGGTAGTGGAGATGAGAACACGGACTATCGCCTCCTTCACCTCGAAGTGAGAGAGTGCCTCTAGGATCTGGGACATAGGCTCCGCACCTTTAGCCTCTACGCTAATGGTGACAAAGGGGCGGGCCTGCAGGGGGATGAATTCCCATCTTGCTTGGCCCTTCTCTATCTCGACCACCACAAAGCCCTTCTCTTCCCCCTCCTCGCCGAAATCCACTCGCTCCATACTTCCCGCATAGACCACCGGAGGGTTCTCATTCAATACCTGATGCTTATGGATATGCCCCAGGGCTACATAATCGAAGACCGGATCGGTGACCGCGCTTCTGGGGATGACCATCTCCTGACCCAAAATCACGCTCCTCTCCGAGCCATAGAGGGCTCCAAAAACCGTCCCGTGGGCCACGAGAAGAGCAGGGATTTTCTGGTCGAGATGTGCGATCTCGTTCTCCACGATCCTCTCCCACTTCTCCGCGATGAGGAAATCTATCTCCAAGAGGTTCTTCCCTACATGCTCCTCCTGGGAGAGGAGCCAACCCCTATTCACCCAAGGAAGAGCCACCACTTGAACCGGCCCCCCTTTGGTTTCGATGATCTCCGTGCCTGGCAGATCCCTCACCCAGACGTTCCTTATGGCTAAAGTGTCGAAGATCTCCACCGAGGTGGCCCTGCTCGCGGCGCGGGGCATATCGTGATTGCCCACCAGGAGGAAGACCAGTATCTTCGCCTCTGCCAACTGTCGGATTCGCTTGGCGAACTCCCGCTGCAGGGTAGGGCTGGGCTTTCGACCTTTGTAGGCGTCGCCGGCGAAGAGGACAAGATGGATGTCGTTCTCCAGGGCGTATTCTACGAGGGTATCCAGGGCCCGCAGAAAATCCCCCAGGCGGGTGCTCAACCCCGTTCTTGGATCCAGGCGGCCGTAGTTCTCCACGCCCAGATGCAGATCCGCAAAATGTAGGACTCGAATCATACTGGCTCCAGTATACCACACAGCCCAAAGCCCAGCAATCCCCAAAGAGAAAGCCCTTTCCAGGGGTAGAAAGGGCGCTCTTCAACTATGGCTTCTCCCTCTCCATCGGAGTGAGGGAAAAAGCATTTCTCGCCCAAGCGCTTCGAATTCAACATCGAGAAAGCGGGCATCTCTGAGACAAGGGCCGCCGGCTGCATGTTAGGGGTGTTTAGCCCGGGCCAAATGGCAAGCGTTATTCATCCTCAGGATGGTGCGCCTATCTTCTGACCACCATTCTGCCTATCAGCCAGTTGATCACCACATTGATCAGCAAGACAGCAATGACAAGCACAGCGCCGGTACCCCACGCCGCCTGATCCGAAATGCCTTCTCGAGCGAGGATATAGAAGTGCACAGCCATGGTGCGGACCGGTGAGAGGAGGGAGGTAGGAAGGCCCGGAGAGGAGCCGGCGGTAAGGATCACCGCCGCCGTCTCGCCGATGGAGCGGCCTATACCCAAGACGATACCGGTGACGATGCCTGGCAAGGCACCGGGCAGGACCACCGTGGTCACCATCTGCCACCGGGTGGCGCCCAAGGCGAAACTCGCTTGCCTGAGATCCCGGGGCACAGCGCCAATAGCCTCTTCCGAGGTGCGCACTACAGTGGGGAGGATCATCATAGCCAGAGTAAGCCCCCCAGCCAGGATCGACCAACTCATCTTCAAGGTGATAACGAAGAAGACAAAGCCGAACAGCCCGAAGATTATGGAGGGCACTCCGGCCAAAGAATCGGTGCCGAACCTGATGAGGCGGGTAAGGGTGCTCTCTTGAGTATATTCCGTGAGGTAGATGGCCGTCCCCACCCCCGCTGGGACGGCGATTACGATGGCCACTAGGGTCAGGGCCGCGGTCCCCACGATGGTAGGGAATATCCCCCCAGCACGCCCCATGCTCTCCGGGTTCGAGAGGAGGAAGCGGATATCGACCACTGGCAACCCTCGCCACAGGACGTAGAAAACGAGCGAAAAGAGTAAAGCGAGGGTGAAAACCCCTGCCATCCAGGCCAACGCCTCAGCGACGCGCTGTGTGGTCTTCGCGGACATCGCTATCTCCTTGCAGGCCTTCGGCCCACCAGGTTGGCGCTGATACTGAGCGCCATAATTATGACAAAAAGCACAACCCCGATAGCGAAGAGGGCCCGGCGATGGTCGCCAGTGGCATAGGCCATCTCCAAGCCGATATTGGAGGTGAGGGTGGTCACCGACTGCAGGGGGGAGAAGGGGAGGGCCAAGGCGTTCCCCACCACCATAATCACCGCCATCGTCTCTCCGATAGCGCGTCCCATCCCCAAGATAACACTAGTCATGATGCCAGAACGAGCGGCGGGGAGGATCACTCGCCAAATGGTCTGCCACTGGGTGGCCCCCAAAGCCAACGCCCCATCCCGATACTCCCGAGGCACCGCTCTGATGGAGTCCTCCGAGATGCTAACGATAGTGGGAAGGATCATGATCGCTAGGACCATCGCTCCCGCCAAGGCACTGGGGCCAGGCCCTCCCAGATAACGCTCTATCCTGGGGATCAAAACAGTCAAACCGACGAAGCCGTAGATCACTGAGGGTATCCCCGCCAGCAACTGGATAAGTGGTCTGACCGCTGCCGTCAAGGCCGGGGGGGCAAACTCAGCGGTGAAAATGGCTACCGCCACCCCTAGCGGCACTCCGAGGATGAGGGCACCAGCGGTAACCCAGAGGGAGCCTATGATCATGGATAGGATGCCAAAGGAACCACGGGAGGGCGACCAGTCGCTGCCGAAGATGAAGCGCCATAAGCCCACCTTAACTATCAAGGGAAGACCCTCCTTGAAGATGAAGAGGGTGATGAGGACCAACGACCCCAAGGCCGAAAAGGCCACTAGAAGCAACAGATAGCGGATTATCCTCTCCCGGACCATGGCCCCCTCACTTGACCCTCACCAACCCTTCCTCCTCCAGGATCTCTTGTCCCGAAGGGCTCAAGACGTAGTCTATGAACTCCTTGGCCAGCCCTTGGGGCTCCCCCCTCACCAAGAAGAGAAAGGGGCGCACCAGACCATACGCCTCGCTGGAAACCGTCTCCTGAGAGGGAAATACCCCCTCGATGCCTAAGGGTTTCACCCGCTCATCGACGATCCCCAGAGACATGTAGCCTATAGCACCCGGATCCCCGGCCACGATCACCCGCACTGCCCCGTTGGAATCCTGGCGCAAGGCGGCGAGGGTAATTCTCTCGCCTTCCATTATCAACTCTTCAAAGGCTCCTCGTGTGCCCGAGCCCTCTTCCCTGGTCACCACTGTGATCGGCTGGTCGCTTCCACCTAAGGACGACCAATTCTCTATCCGTCCAGCAAAGATCTCCCTAACCTGATTCAGGGTGAGGTCAGAGAGAAGGTTAGAGGGATGGACTATGATGGCAATGGCATCCCGGGCGATCAAGATAGTCTCCAGCGCTCGCTCCCCTTCTTTCAACCAGCGGGAAGACATGCCGATCTCAGCACTGCCTGACTGGGCGGCCTGGATCCCCGCGCTGGAACCACCGCCCTGAACGTTGATGGGCGCACTCGCAGGGTGCTCCGCCATATACCTCTCCGCCAGAAGCCCAGCGAAGGGCTCGACGGAGGTCGACCCAGCCAAGGTGATCCCCCGCCCTTCCCTTCCACCTCCACAGCCAACCAAAAACAAGAGGAGAAGCAAGATCCTAATCGCTAAGGCCATAGGTCCTCGCCTTTGGCTTGTTGCCTTCGGCAGCAACGGTGTGATAGAATCTAGACAAAACGATGTCTGTGTATAAGATCGAAACTCGCCATCTAAATTTCTTTTACGACCGAACGCAGGCCTTGATGGATGTATCTATCCAGATCGGTGAGCGTCGGGTAACCGCTCTTATCGGGCCCTCTGGTTGCGGTAAGACCACCTTCCTCCGCACCCTCAACAGGATGAACGAGACCCTCCCTAATACTCGCCTCGAGGGAGAGGTGCTTCTGGACGACAAAGATATCTACGCGCCTGGGGTTGACGTGGTAGAACTCCGCCGCCGAGTAGGGATGGTCTTTCAGATACCTAACCCTTTCCCCCTGTCGATCTACGATAATGTGGCCTTCGGCCCTCGCGTCTTGGCCCTGCGCGATCACTTGGACGAGTGGGTAGAAAGCAGCCTCCGTCAGGCAGACCTTTGGGATGAGGTGAAAGACGGCCTGCACAGGCTGGGGACGGAACTGGTTGAAGGACAGCAGCAAAAATTGTGCATCGCCCGTGTTTTAGCGGTGCAACCAGAGGTGATACTAATGGACGAACCCTGCTCTGCCCTAGACCCCACTGCGACTTTGAGGATCGAAGAACTCATCCGCCGCCTAAAAGACCAGTATACCATCGTCATCGTCACCCACAATATGCAACAGGCCGCCCGAGTATCCGATTGGACCGGTTTCTTTCTCCTGGGCGAATTGATCGAATACGGCAAGACGGAGGATATCTTCACTCGCCCCCAGGACCAGCGAACGGAAGATTACATCTCCGGGCGATTTGGCTGAACCCGACTCTCCCCAGCACCCTTGAGGCTACCCCAGACGGCCAGTTATATACTCCTCCGTCCTTTTGTCCCCAGGCTTGGTAAAGATATCCGCGGTTAGTCCGTACTCCACCAGTTCACCTGCTCTGTCCGGAGCCAACATCAATACCGCTGTTATATCCGATACCCTGGCCGCCTGCTGCATGTTATGGGTCACTATGATGATCGTATAATCGCCTACTAGATGGCGCATCAACTCCTCGATCTTCAAGGTGGAGATCGGATCCAGTGCCCTGCAGGGCTCATCCATCAGTACTACCTCTGGCTCCATGGCCAAGGCACGGGCGATACAGAGCCTCTGTTGCTGCCCCCCGGAGAGGGCCAAACCGGATTCAGGCAACTTATCCTTGACCTCGTCCCAGAGAGCCGCTCGATGCAGAGTTCGCTCCACGATCTCTTGTAATCGAGCCCTGTCGTTCAGACCTCTCCTTCGTGGGCCATAAGCCACGTTCTCGAAGACGGAGAGGGGAAAGGGGTTGGGCGTCTGAAAGACCATCCCCACCTTGCGTCGGAGTTCCACCACATCTACCCCCGGCTGGTAGATATCGACGCCATCCAAGAATACGGAGCCCTCGGTGCGAGCAGAGGGGATCAAATCATTAAGCCGATTGAAAGCGCGCAGGAGAGAGCTCTTTCCAGAAAGAGAGGGGCCGATGATGGCGGTGACACATCTTTCCCTGATCTCCATGTTGATGTTCCGCAGAGCACAAAAACCCCCATAATGAACATACAGGCCTTGAGTGGTCAATTTGACCTCCCCGCCAGGCAAGGCTTCCCCTCGCTCTCTTATCGTCTCCTGCATCCTCTGAGCGAAACTACGCCTAGCCCCAAATTTCACCCACACCTCCTCTAATCCCTGCTAAAGGGCTGAAAACCAACAAAAGCGAAGGGAGGCTCTGCCAACTCCCGCTGGACGGAACGAAGAGAGAAGAGAGGTGACCCAAAGAGGAAGGTATCTCTATCATCCGCACATTCAAAGTTGGATCATCGTCATCGGCATGCACCAACTCATTATACCATCGAGCATAAGTAGCGGTCAATGGAGAGGAGTTGACGAACGCTCCTGATTACCATAGAATAGGGTTGAATGGCAAAAGAGCAGGTCCTAGATAACGACAAATGGTGCAACCGGCGAGGGCGATGATCGACAAGGTAGTGCTCCTCATAATCGATGGCCTAGATGTGGTCAACTTCACTTTAGGCAACACCCCCACCATGAGCGGCCTGCATGGTCGAACGGCGGTGGGTGTAGCCCACACCGAGATCTTGGGCGCTGGCACCACCATCACCCCCATCGCCCATGCCATGATGGGCACCGGCCAAAACGTCATCGCTCACCGCCCGGGGAAAGAGACCAGGGGGCGGCCTTATACTTATTTGGGGGAACCAGCCACCACTATCGGGGATGTGGCCTGCCAGGCCGGCATCCCGGTGGCCGCGGTGGGCAAGAACGAAGCGGCCATCGTGGTGGGGGGCCTAGATCGCCTAGATATCTCCCGTCTAGAGATGGACGGCATCGATGCCAACGATGACGAAGCCATCGCCCAGGAGACCATCGCCACTTTGGAGGCTTGCGGCTCCAGGGGTTTAGTGGTGGCTACCTATAACGGGGTCGATAGCGCCGGCCACAAGAATAATGTTCGTGGGGTGATAGAGGCGGTGGAGAAGACCGACCGTATGGTGGAGCGGATCTTAGAGGCCACCGACCCGGCCAAGAGCCTTCTCATCATCGCCTCCGACCATGGCACCAACCCCCTCACCGGCAGACACAACAATGTCCCCACTCCTCTGGTCTTAATCAATGAGAGGATAGTGGGGCGGATGGATTTAGGCGTGGTTCATAACCTGGAGATCGCCATAACCATCGCCTCCGCTTTTGGCTTGTCTCTGCCAGAAGCCTTCGGGCGCGATCTCTTCAAACTCGCCATAGAGGGGCTACGCTGGGATTCGGGAGACTACCGCGATACCCTAGAGCGGCAACTGAAAGAGTTCACGGCCCACCAAGCCAAGCGCCCTCAACTCCGCGACTGATGATTTGACAAAGCGGCCATTTGCCGTATAATTAAAAAGAAGATAGTTAGAGCCTTCGGGGCAGGGTGAGGCAAACCTTACCTATAATGGTAAGCAAGCGCCCAAAGGTTTGCCAATTCCCGATCGGCGGTATGAGAGACCGGGGGTCTCTTGAGCCCGCGAGCGCAGGCAGATCTGGTGAGAGGCCAGAGCCGACGGTATAGTCCGGATGGGAGAAGGCTGCAACTCATAGTTGCCTTGTGTTGTCCCGGAGGTGTTGCCTAGCGGGACTTTTTTCATGCCCACACAAGAAGCGAAGAGCAAAGGAAGGGTACGCATCCCGGTTCCTGGGCCTTGGCTTAGGTACTGGCTACTATTTATCGCTATTTTGATCTTCCTGGGCCTCTGGGAACTGGCCGTCTATCTGGGCTCATACCCTTCTTTCATCTTACCCCCGCCTCAGGAAGTCCTAAGAAAATCGATGGTAGTGATGAGAGATGGCACCCTATGGCATCACACCCGCTCGACCCTTCTAGAGGTCTTCCTGGGTCTGGCCTTGGGGCTCTCGGTGGCCACGGTCTTGGGCTACCTCCTGGCCAAATCCCAACCCTTGGAGCGGCTCATCTCCCCCTATATCGTGGCTTCTCAAGCGATACCTGTTGTGGCCTTGGCTCCGTTACTTGTCATCTGGTTCGGCTTCGGGCTTTTGTCCAAGGTGGTCGTCTGCGCCCTCATCGTCTTCTTCCCCGTGCTGGTCAACACTATCGTGGGCTTACGCTCCGTGGAGCGAGAACTGGTGGATCTCCTCCGTTCTCTGGGGGCCAATCGCTGGCAGATGTTAACCATGTTGGAGGCCCCCGCCGCCCTGCCGGTGCTTCTGGGCGGACTCAAAATAGGGGTGACCCTTTCCGTGGTGGGAGCAGTGGTGGGGGAGTTCGTCGCCGCCGACGAGGGGTTAGGGTTTTTGATCAACCTCTCCCGCGGCCTCTTCGACACACCTTTGATGTTCGTAGCCCTCTTCACTTTAGTGATCATCGCTTTGGCGCTATATGGAAGCGTGGTGGCTCTGGAGAGCGCCTTGCTCTCTTGGCGGCGCACTTAAGCGACTAACTTCAATGGGAGAAGAGATATGAAAAGGTGGTCCATCCCCCTGGCTCAACTTCTATTCATTTCGTTAGCAGCCTGTCGAGGAATAGCCTCCCCTAGACCCTCAGAGATCACTCTGGCCATGGGGTACATCCCCAACGTCCAGTTCGCCCCCTTCTATGTGGCCTTAGAGAAGGGCTACTTCGCCCAAGAAGGCCTCAAAATAGAGTTCGACTATGGTATGGAAACGGATCTCCTGAGCCTCGTGGGCCAGGGGGAACTCCGGTTCGCCGTGGCTTCTGGAGACCAGGTGATATTGGCCCGCGGCCAGGGACTCCCTGTGGTCTACGTGATGACCTATTACAAGAGGTTCCCCATAGCGGTCATCTCCCTGGAGGTGCCCCTGGAGGTGCCCCGAGACCTCATCGGCCACAAAGTGGGGATACCGGGCCTCTATGGCGCCAGTTATATAGGCTGGAGGGCTTTGCTTTACACCGCCGGGATACCGGAGGGGGAAATCCCTCTCCATTCCATAGGCTATACCCAGGTAGCCAGCCTTACCGAGGGGAAGGTGGAAGCAGCCGTGGTCTATGCCAATAACGAGCCGGTACAACTCCGCCAAGTGGGGTATGAGCCCCACATCCTCTACGTGGCTGACTATATAGATCTGGTCTCCAACGGTCTCATCACCAACGAGGAGACGATAGCCGAGCATCCCGACCTGGTAGAACGGCTAGTCCGGGCCTCGCTACGGGGTCTGCGGGATACCATCGAGGACCCAGAGGCAGCCTTCGAGATAAGCAAGAACTATGTCCCCCAGATGGGCGAGGCCCAACTCTCCGTGCTGCGAGAGACCATCCCCTTCTGGCGAAGCGAGCCCTTGGGCCACTCCGATCCTGATGCTTGGGAGGCCTCCCAACGGTTCATGCTCGATGTTGGCCTCATAGATAAGGAAAGCGACATGGGGGAGATGTTCACCAACCGGTTCATAACTCAATTATGATGGACTCAAGACCGATACTGGTAGTGGAAGGGATTGAAAAGACCTACCTCAGCCGCGATGGTGTATTGCGAGCCCTCCGCGATATATCCTTTGAGGTAGGGGCCGGGGAGTTCGTCACCCTTCTAGGCCCCTCTGGCTGCGGGAAGACGACCCTTCTACGCATCCTGGGGGGGCTC
>JAUVHF010000061.1 GCA_030593425.1 Anaerolineales bacterium | reverse complement strand
TCTCCTCATCAACGTGACCGGGGGGGACGATCTCACCCTTTGGGATATCGACCAGGCTGTGGAAGCGATAGCCCAGGCGGCTCACCCGGAGGCTAACATCTTCGTAGGGGCCACGGTCGATCCTAAACTAACAGGGCGTATCCAGGTCACCCTCATCGCTGTGGGCATGGAGGGGGATGAATGGGCTTATGAGCCGCTCCAGATCCTCGTCGATGAAAAGCGGGGGTCGTCCTCATGGTTCGTGGAGACCTCGGAACTGGTAGAGTCAGCCACACCCCGCCCTTTCGTGACCGAGACCGATCTAGATATCCCAGCCTTCATCCGACGGAGGAGGGCTGGATCATGGTTCAAGGAGTAACGGTGTCCAAGGGGAGAGTGTCGAAGGTAAAAGGGTATATCTACAGCCGGTTTCCGGAGATGAAGGGTGTGCAACCCAAGGTTTCCGCTTCTCAGGGGAGGCACGTTTATACCTTTAGGAAGAGGCTCCCTGTGGCTGGGGGAGGCGATCTTCTGCAGGTGGTGCGGGTTGTCGCCGATAAGGACGGCGAAGTGCTCAAAGTCTCCGTTTCGAGGTGAGGGATGGTCGCTTTACTCTTTTGGAGAGTTTTGGCCTTCATGACCCAGAGGGTGCTCGGGGTACGTCCTTTGCTCCTCTTCCTACTTTGTTCCTATTTTTTAGGGTGCCTGTTTGGTTTTCTCTTCGCCGGAGGGGGTATGCGATGAGAGGTGGAATAGTGGCCCTCATTTTCGCCCTCGGTTTGACTACGGTCGCCCTGCCCGTTATGGGCGCTCCAGGTGAGAGAACCGGGTCCACTATCTACATCGTACAGTGGGGAGATACGCTTTTCTCCATCGCGAACCGCTTTGGCACGACTGTAGAGGCCCTGATGGCAGCCAACGGCTTGACCAGCTCTCTCATCTACGTAGGGCAGAGACTAACCATCCCCTCTTCAACCTCTATCGTTACCCAGGAGCGGTCAACTGGTTACCTCATCCGATATGGAGATACCCTCTATTCCATCGCTAGGAGGTTCGGAGTTGCGGTGGAGGCGTTGATGAGGGATAACGGCCTCTATAACCCCCACTTCATATATGTAGGTCAAAAGTTGACTATCCCGGACTCGACCACTATCTCCGAAGGTTATGTTCTTTCGTCTGCCCCTTCGGTTGTCTCCGAGGCATCCATCTTGGAGTATGGTGTGGGGTTGTCAGCCTGGGGAGAGGAGGGTTATGAGCAGGCTCGGCTGGCCAGGGAGGCGGGATTTACCTGGGTGAGGCAAGGTTTCCCCTGGCGAGAGATGGAGGTGGGGAAGGGGATATTCGACTGGGGGGTGGCCGATAGGGTGGTGGAGGCTCTGGAGGGGTTTTCTATTATCGCCGTGGTCGATTCTCCACCCTTTTGGGCTCGGACCGAGGGGCCGGCTAACTCCCCTCCAGATAACTACCGTGACTTCGGCGACTTCCTTTATGCCTTGGCTAGCCGCTATCGAGGGAGGATAAAAGCCTACCAGATCTGGGGGGAGCCGAACCTGGCCTCTCAATGGGGACGTCCGAAGGCGGCGGAATATGTGGCTCTCTTGCGAGTGGCCTATCTGAATATCAAGGCCGCGGATCCCGAAGCCTTGGTCATCTCCGCGGGGCTCGCGCCCACGGAGAGTGGATTGCCAGTAGCCATCCCCGACGATCTCTTCTTACGCCAGATCTACCAAGCGGGAGGAAGACGGTATTTCGATCTCCTAGGGGTGAACGCGCCCGGCTTTAAGGCTCCACCTGAGGTGAGCCCCGAACAGGTGGCCAAGGGCCCCCTTTGGGGAGAAGACCGGGCTTTATGTTTCCGTCGGGTTGAGGACCTGCGCCGCATCATGGTGGAAAACGGCGATGAGGCAAAGAAGGTGGCGATCACAGAGTTCGGATGGAGCACCGATGAGCATAGATGGCACGCGGTCACCGAGGAAGAGCAGGTCGATTACCTGGTGAGGGCTTATAGGTGGGCCAGGGAAAAGTGGTCGCCTTGGGCGAAGATGATGGTGGCCCCTCCTCTGGCTGATCCCGGCTGGACGGAGAGCGATGAAGGGTACTTTTTAACCTACCCCGATGGCTCGTTGCGCCCCGCCTATGAGGCCCTAAAAGCGATGCAGAAGTGAAGGAGATGAAGATGAAAAGAAGACTGGTGTTACTGCTGATATTATTAGGGTTTGGCTGTTCACGGGCCAGGCCTATCCCGCCTACTCCCACGCCTACTCCAACCTCTGCCCTGCCCACGCCCACTTTGGCCCCTACCTTCACGCCTACGCTACCACCATATATCACCTATAGGGTAGAGCAGGGGGATAGCCCGTGGTCCATCGCCCTAGAGTTTGGGGTAACGGTGGAGGCTCTCCTGGAGGCGAACGGCCTCTCCGAGGATGCTATCTTGGATGTGGGGCAGGAGTTGCTCATCCCCCTGGCTCTCGAAGAGGCCACGCCTCAGCCTACCTCCTCTCCCCAGGGCATCATCTACAAGGTGGCGCCCGGCGATAACCTATGGTCCATCGCCCTAGAGTTTGGGGTAACGGTGGAGGCCCTTATGGAGGCGAATGGCCTCTCCGAGGATACGATCCTCGATATCGGACAAGAGTTGATCATCCCGCAGGATTGACGAGGAGGAGATGGTGCGTATACGAGACTACCCACGACCGAAAGGGGATACAGGGATCGGGTTCCACTGGTTTCCTGATTTCCACCATTACGACGACCGTTATCTCGATACGTTCCTGCCCTTGCTGAGAAGTATGGGCGCCAGTTGGCTGGTGATCCCCTCCCATCCCCGCAGATCGATACCGGCCTCATTCATAAGGGGGCTCTTAGAGGAGGATATAGAGCCTGTCGTCCAGGTCTCCACCCCCTACATAACCTTCCTCAAGCAGGCTGAGTTGCGGGACCTTTGCGAGAAGTACGCTTCCTGGGGGGTTCACTATATCTCTGTCTTTAAGGAGCCCAATCTGGCCCCCAGATGGCCTCAATGGGGGGAGGATCTGCCGGAGCGCTTCATGGACCTCTTGATCCCCTGCCTGGAGACGATGTATGAGGTGGAGGGGATCGTTCCCCTCTTTCCGCCCTTGAGCCCCGGGGGAGATTTTTGGGGTACGGTTTTTCTGGAAGCCTGTCTTGACATATTGAACCGTCGGAAGAAGAGGCGTCTATATGGGAAGATGGCGGTAGCCATCGAGAATTACGCCTTCAATAAGCCTTTGACCTGGGGGAAGGGGGGCAAGGCCCAGTGGCCTTGTGCCCAGCCCTACCAGAGCCTCCCCGGCTGCGAGGATCATCGCGGTTTTTACCTCTTCCAATGGTACGACGAGATCATCCGCCAGAAGGTGGGCCGCTCGCTCCCCCTCATAGGGGCGGCTAACGGCCTGCTTTTGGGCGATCGATCCTCCCCCGAATTTCCTCCCCTCGATGAGGCCACCCACGCTCAGCGGAGCGCCCAGATCTCTCAGATGATGATGCGAGGGGAGGTGCCCAATTACTTCTTTAATAACGCCTTCTGGCTCCTAGCCGCTGAGGATGCTAGCCCCTTCGCCCAGGGACGCTGGTTCCGGCCAAATGGAGAGCCGGCGCTTAAAGCCTCCGTAGCCGCTCTCCAAAAGATGCCCAAAGAGAGCCGCCGTTTCCGGGTCGATCTCCCGGAGAAGATCAGGGTATTGTGCGGTCGGCATCCTGAGGATGCCTCAGCATCCGAAGGAAACGACGGCGAGGCGGAGGTGATGGACTTGGAGGAGTATTTGAAGGGTGTTCTACCCCGAGAGATGGGCAAGAACGCCCCTCTGGAGGCTCTGAAGGCCCAGGCTGTGGCCGCCCGCTGCTACGCTGCCAACGCGGTGAAATATCCTCGCCATAGGGAGAGGGGCGCCGACATCTGCACTACCACCCACTGTCAGGTCTGGTCTCCCAACCACCACGAGAGGACAGACCGAGCCGTGAAGGAGACCAAAGGCATCGTAGCCACCCATGACGATGAGATCATCGGTGCCTTCTACTTCGGCCACTGCGATGGGAGGACCAGAAACAGCGAGGATGTGTGGGTACACGCCCTTCCCTACTGCCGTTCCATGCCTTGCATCTGCGGGTATGATTTCATGTACGGACACGGGGTGGGGATGTGCCAGAGAGGGGCCATGAAGATGGCCGAAGAGGGGGCTACCTATGAGGAGATCCTGCGGCACTATTATACCGGGATCGAAACCTTGGCCCAGGGCAGCACCTATGAGTTACCGGTCGTCGATCTCTCCCCCGAGATCCCTCATATGGAACTCTGGGAATGGCCGAGACCGCCGGAGGATAACGGCTTAGGGATACACCTGGGACTTGAGTTCAGCGAGGAGGCCTTAGCGGCAGATCTGAGTCGGGTCAAAGATCAGGGCCTCAAGTGGGTGCTGCTCGTTCCTGGGGATGAGATCCAACTGGAGAAGGCCATCCGGCTTTTCTGGCCTCAGGGGATCATGCCTGTAGTGAGACCGTATACTCTCATAGATAGAGGGCACGATTTCGTGCGGGATGTGAGGGTCATGCAGGATTGCGGTGTTCCCCCCTATATCCAGATCTACAACGAGCCTGGGGATCACCGAGAATGGTCCGATGTCCCGCAGGGATCCCGAGGGAAGCGGCCCGATCTCCCCCTCTTCGTCAGCAAGTGGGTGAACAACGCCCTCGCCGTATACGACGCTGGAGGCTATCCGGGGCTGCAGGTTTTGGATGTGGGTCTATTGCGAGAGGTGATCGCCGAGACGAGACGGCGGGGGGTGATGCATCTCTGGGGGCGGGCTTGGTTCTGTCCCCACAACTACGGCCTTAACCATCCCCCTAGATACCCCTACGATCCCGTCAACCAAGAGGGCATCCCGGTCCAACACCCCGAGTGGGAGTTCGTGGCTTCCATCGAGGAGGTGAACCGGTGGCGAGAGGAGGGGAAGAACCCTGGCCAGACGATTTACGACGATTATAACGGGGTCTTGGGGTTTTTGGCTTTCACCAAGGTCTTCGAGGAGGAGTTGGGCTTTGTCCCCCCTATGATCTGTGGAGAGGGTGGTTGGCAATACCGTTCATCCCAGGATAGACGGTATGCCGTAGTCGGCGACTATCTCCATGCTCGCTATCACCAGCAGATGTTCTCCTGGTTCAAGACCGGTCGCCTCTCCAACGGGGTCCCCCTTCCGGATTATCTCTTTGCCGTCTGCCCTTGGATCCTCTCTGGGTTGGAGGCTGATGCTTGGTACAGTAAGACCATGGGTATCAGGGAGGAGACTATCACCCTGGTGAAGAGGCTACTCCCCTTCCTGAGGGATCTTCCCGCCCCCCCAGGCGATCCAGAGGAGCCGCCGGATCCTGAGGAGGACGGAGAATGGACCATGACCGTGCGGCGGGAGGTGCGCCCCGGCCTGCGAGGGATCGCTGGCAACTTCCCGTGCACAGGGATTCGCCTCACCATCACCGACCCCTGGGGGAATTCGGTGGTGAGCACCAGCGGCTCTAAGGCCGAGCACGGCCCTGGGGGTTTCGAAGTGCCGGTGTGGGCTAACGGCCTCTATACCCTAAACTTCTTGGATCAACGCTTCCCAGTGATGGTCCAGGGTGATTTCCTCTTTCTCACCTTCACTCAGATCTCTCCGGAGACTCTCCCCCTGGCCCGACTGGCCTCCGATTGGATGGAGGAGGGCGAGGCGGGGGCTCTCTGGAGAAACCTAGAAGGTGACGAAAGGTGTGAAGGGCTCTTCCTCCTCGACGAGAAGGAGAATTCTTAAGATGGAAAGGAGGTTCTTATGATCGCGGCTAGAGAGAATCGGGTCTTCGCCATATCGACCATGGTCCTAGCGGGACTCTTAGTCCTAGGGCTGGTGGGTCTCGGTGGCTTCTTCGGGTTAAGGTGGTTGCGAGGGGGCGAGTCTGCTCCCCTTCCCGCTCTCACCAAAACACCGCTGGCTCTATCGACCCCCACACCCACGAGGGCATTGGTTCCTACCGCCACTCCCACCTTGGTGGTGGTCGCGGCCACTACGCCCACACCTACTGCTAGTCAAGCCACACCTACCGCTGCCCCGTCAGGGGGTGGAGCGCTCCCGGCCACTGGCTGGGGAGGCTTTGATTCATTGCTCCTGGGGGTAGGCTTGGTAATGGTGATGATAGCCGCCAGGCTGGCGAGGGGCAGAACTTCATAAAATCGGTCCTACTTTGGAGGGACTAAGTGGCGAGCCTGCATCGCCGACGTCATGGCGCGCCTTGGCTGCGTGGCCTTCTCTGGTGCACCTTGTTCGTCGCCTTTCTTCTAACCGGCTTTCAGACCGGTTACCGAGTATACACCTATCTAGACGATCTTCTAGCGGTGGTCAGGATCTCCTCAGGGAGGATCGCCTTTTCCCCACCTTCCACCCTCCTCACCACTGGGAGTCCAGAGGAGGGTCAGATGGGGCTTCCCCAATGGGGTGGAAAAGGGAGGGTCAATATCCTGATCTTGGGCACCGACCGAAGGGATAAAGGGGAGAGGGCAGCGCGCACCGATACTATGATGGTAGCCTCCCTTGACCCTGTGGCTAAAAGCGCCGTCGTCTTCTCCATACCCAGAGATCTCTGGGTGTTCATCCCCGGCTATGGAGAGGGGCGGATCAACACGGCTCATTTCTATGGGGAATTGAACGGCGGCCAGGGCCCTCTCTTAGCCAAAGAGACGGTGGAGGCGAATCTAGGGATCCCCATCGATTATTATGTACGCCTCGATTTCGAGGGTTTCAAAGAGATGGTGGACACCCTCGGAGGGGTAACCATTGATGTAGAGGCTCCCATCCGTGATGATATGTTCCCCGATGATGATTATGGCTATAGAACTATCTACATCCCCGCCGGGAGGCAAGAGATGGATGGGGAGATGCTCCTCCAGTATGTGCGCACCCGCCATGGGGGAAGCGACTTCGAGAGGATGAGGAGGCAGCAACAAGCGCTTCGAGCCCTGGCTCAACGAGTCCTTAATTTGGACCTCTTGCCTCGCCTCCCGGCCTTGATCAACACCGCTCTTGATGCCATCTCCACCGATATTCAGCCCCTGGAGATCTTAGCCCTTGCCAACCTGGGGAACCAGATAGGTCTGGATGGCCTAGCGATGAAAGCCATCGATGAATCGTTAGCCACTCCCTTCGTGACTCTGGACGGGGCTCAGATCCTCTTGCCCAACAAAGCGGGGATAGAGGTCATGTTGGAAGAACTCTTCGCCCCATCTATATCTCTAGCCAGCCTGGAGAACAAGGGCGAATCCGTTTGGCATCCTGAGGATGCCTCCCCGGTCCCCGGCCCAAGTCGTACCAGGACGGGCTGGCAAGTAGCGGGGCAGGCAGCATCCGAAGGAGAGGTGAGGATGGTCATAAGGAACGGCACGACGCAGGTTGGATTGGCGGAGGAGGTGGCCGATCTCCTCTATCGACGGGGATACGATGTTCAGAGATACATCGATCTGGAAGCGCCCCAGTATGAGGAGACGGCAATAACCAGCCGTGAGGAGAGTATGGAATTGGCTCGGAACCTAGCGGGCCTTCTAGGCATCGAGCGAGTGCTCCTTACTTCCTTCGAGGGCGAAGATGCGGAGATCACCATCCTCTTAGGGCGGGGTTTCGCCCTCCCCTAAGGGTTGGAGCCAGGCTCCGGCAGACCAACCCTCCAACCCCTCATAAGTTAGTTGCCACCAGCGGTAGCCATCCGCTTCTACCGGCCCTCCCATGACCTTGACCAAGGCCTCCTCTGGCAGAAGATGAACTGTGGCGAAGGCGGAGCCAGGCCCTTCTCGTAATTGGAGCCCCTCTCCCTTAGTGTCTCTTACCCTCATGTAACCCCTCTCAGACCCCTGAAAAAGAGGGGTTGGGGTAGTTTCCTCTACGGTGGGTTCAACCGGCGCCCGAAGTGCCGGATCCAATCCGCGTGCCTCAAAATATTCCTCGCCCAAGAGGCCTAGTTGCACACGCTTTTTATCGGGATGCCACTCCATGCGGGCCCGCTGGAAATATTGGACGATGAGACCCCTCTCTAAAAGTGGCTCGGTGATGGGATAGCCGAAGACCTCCTCCCCTCCTTGGGCCTCGTAATAATCTAGGAAGGCGAAGGAGAGAGCATGGCCTGTTTGGGGGTAGTAGCGGTAAGGGAAGTGATATGGGGGCTCAAACGGCGGGCTCCGGTGGCCCAAGAGTTCGCCCAGGGGAGCCACTTTTACCTCCCCGCTTCCGGACGCCCTTCTCCCACGGGCTCCTGTGAGGACCAGGCGGGCCCTCTGGAAGTATTGAACTAAGAGGCCATCTTCTTGAAACACCTCGGTTATAGGGTAGCCGAAGATCTCCAAGCCTCCTTTTTCTTGAAAGTAGTGAAAGAAAGACCCTTGCAGGTTATGGCCCGTCTCCGGGAAGTACCAGGTTCCTCTCTCTTGGGCGTAGCCTGAGGAGTCGAGAAGATACAACCCCGCTGCCGTCAGGGTTATAAGGAGTAGGAGAAGCAACGCTCTTTTCATAAAGCCCATGCCCACCGTTTTCTATATTATAGGCTCTTGGCCGGAGGGGTCAACATACAAAGGGTTGTGGCATACAGGATGTCAACATACGAAACGTTGTGGCATAGAGGGGATCAACATACAAGGGGTTGACAGG
>JAUVHF010000135.1 GCA_030593425.1 Anaerolineales bacterium | reverse complement strand
GGTCCGTGAATGTACCTCCAATATCCGTAGCAACTCTCAGCACCTTGATATCCTCCACTATGAAATCTATGGCTGACTTTAGGGTGTCTCTTACCCTCCTTTCAGCCAGGTCCTCATATCGCCAAAGTCGTACTGCTCCTCCAGTCGCCAGGGGGTGAATTCCTCTGGTGGAGGTGATTCGTAGGCCCCTATCTTGCTGTGGCTCCACCCCAGTCGGTTCTTCAGTTCAGCCGCGAACTCGGCGGTTTTGAAGGCGGCGATCATGGAGTCTATGACCGGCACCCCCAACTCCTTCTGGAGTTCGCTATAGAACCCATAGGTGGCCGTGCAACCCAGGATGATCACCTCGGCCCCATCACGCTCTACGGCTTCCCCTGCGACCTCCCTGAATCGGCGGGCCGTTTCCTCCTCGTCCTGGTGAAACTCAAGCACCCCCAGGTCAACCGACTTGAAAGAGGCCAGCCTCTCCTTCATGCCATACTTTATCACGTTTTCCATCATCTCCGGAATCCACTTCCTGCGGCCCACGATGATGGAGAACTTGTCTCCCAGAGTGGAGGCGATATGAGTGGATGCTTCGCAAGGAGCTACCACCACCATCCGCTCCGCCACTTCCCGGGCTGCCTGCAACCCCACATCGTAGAAACAGCCGATGACCGCGGCATCGAAGCCCTCCCTCTCTGCTTCTTTGATGAGGTGCAAGATGTCCACCAAGACCAGGGCCTCATAGTAGCGGTATTCCAGATGCTCCGGGCCACGGGGCAGAGCGACCATGGTCAGCTCCGTCCCCTCCTGCTTCCGGCTCATTAAGAACTGAAGCCCTTCTTCCACCTCGACTCCTTCGGGTCCTACAGGGTGAATGTACAAGATCCTCCGCTTCATAGCTACCTCCCATTAAGAAAGTGTGGCTGTCCAAGCCACGCTCATAGGCCACCTTGTTCAGGGCTGAAAAGGTGGCAACGGACCGTGTGCCCCTCCTCGACCTCGACCATGAGGGGATCTTCCATGGAACAGAGATCCATCTTTTCGGGACAGCGGGGGTGGAAACTGCACCCGCTAGGGACGTTGACCGGACTGGGGATCTCACCGCGGGAGGTGATCTTCTTAGGCTTCAGCTCCTCCTCTGCTGCCGAGACCACGGGGATGGAAGAGAGGAGCATCTGGGTGTAGGGGTGATAGGGGTTGCGGAAGAACTCGGCCGCCTCGGCGATCTCGCAGATCTTGCCCAGGTACATGATGGCCACCCGAGAGGCCACGTTTCGCATCAGGCTCAGGTCATGAGTGATGAAGAGGTAAGAGAGGTGAAACTCTTCCTGAAGCCGGATGAGGAGGTTGATGATCTTGGCTTGGATAGAGACGTCCAAGGCGGAGGTCGGCTCATCGAGGATGACGAAGGAGGGGTTGGTAGCCAGGGCCCTGGCGATGGCCACCATCTGCTTCTCGCCCCCGCCCAACATCTGGGGATATTTGTGCACGTAATCCGGAGGCAGTTCGACCATCTCCAGCAGTCGAACGATCTTAGGCAACGGATCCTTCTCCGGTTGGTGGATCTGGAGCGGCAACTCCACGATCTGCTTGACTGTTCGCCTCGGGTTCAGGGACGACCCCGGATCCTGGAAGACAATCTGTATCTCTTTCTTCACGGCCGATGACCGCTTCTTATCCCCCTGGAACAGGCTTTGCCCCCGGAAAGCGATGTTGCCCTCGGTCGGTTGGTACATCCCGATGATGGTATAGGCCACGGTGCTCTTGCCGGAGCCCGATTCGCCTACCAGGCCGAAGGTCTCCCCCTCCCGCACGGCGAAGGAGACGCCATCCACCGCCTTTACAGTGATCGGCTTTCGTTTTAGGATGCCGCTCTGTCCGATGACGAAGTGCTTCTTCAGCCCGGTGGCGGTCAAGAGATCGGTCATCATGCTCTCTACTTTTCCTTTCCTCCCTCCCGGTAGAGAAAGCAGGCCACCTCGTGGTCGTCACTCACCCTATAGAACCAGGGTTTCTCCTGGCTACAAACCCCCATGGCCTGATCGCAGCGCGGATGAAAACGACAGCCACCCGGTGGGTCGAGGTAATCGGGGATTCGCCCTGGGATCCCATCGGCGATGCCCCCACCGGTCAATTTGGGGACCGCCTTCATCAGCCCCAGGGTGTAGGGGTGGAGCGGCCGCGAGAATAGTTCCTCCGTGGTGGCCACCTCGACCATCTTGCCGGCGTACATGACATAGACCCGGTCAGCTATCTCTCGCACCACCCCCAGGGTGTGGGTGATGAGGATGACGGAGGTGTTCTTCTCCTCCACTAGCCTCCTAAGCAGCCGCAGGATCTGGTCCTGGATGCTGACATCCAGGGAGGTACCTGGCTCGTCGGCGACGATCAGTTCCCGACTACCGGCCACGGCCATGGCGATGCAAACCCGCTGCCGCATGCCCCCACTCAGTTGGAACGGGTAGTTCTTCAGCAGCCGTTCCGCATCGGGCAGGGCAACCTCCTTCAAGGCCACCACTGCCCGCTGGTGGATCTCCTTCCTGGAGATCCTCTTGCCCCCCGCCAACGAATACCTAACCACCGCCCCCAGTTGTTGACCGATGGTGAAAACCGGATTCAGAGCCGCTGTCGGATCCTGGAAGACCATGGAGATCCCCTCGCCCCGCACCCGCCCCAGTTCCTCCGCCCCCATCTTGAGGATGTCCCGTCCCTTGAAGTAGATCTCCCCTCCCGGGATCCGTGCCGGTGGCATGGGCAGGACACGGAGGACAGCCTTCATGGTGGTCGTCTTGCCGCAACCGGTCTCCCCCACCAGGCCGACCTTCTCACCGCTATACACGGTGAAGTTCACCCCGTCCAGGACCTTCAGGGTGCCCCCGAAAACGTGGAAATGAACGTAAAGGTCCTTGATATCCAGCAGGGGACCCACGCTCATCTCATACCTCCTCGGCCGCGAACATATCCCGCAGGCCGTCGCCCAGCAGGTTGAAGCCCAGAACGACGAGCACAATGGCCAGGGAGGGGAAGACCGAAATCCACCACTGTTCCGGCAGGTATTTGGAGCCGTCAGAGACCATGGTCCCCAGGCCAGGCCGCGGCGCTTGCACGCCCAGCCCGACGAAACTGAGCGCGGAGCCGATGATGATGACCCAGCCCATATCCAGACTCATCTTGGTGAAGATGGGCGAGATACAATTGGGGAGGATCTCCCGGAAAAGGATGTGAAACTTGCTGGCCCCGATGGTCTCGGCCGAGGCCACGAAGAACTCGTTCCGCAAGGTGGAGGCCAGTCCGTAGACGAGGCGGGCGTACCACGGCCACCACATGAGGGAGACGGCTAGCATGGCGTTAAACAAGTTGGGGGTGAGAACGGAGCAGATGGCCAGGGCCAGGACTAGCGACGGCACGGCCAGGAAGATGTCGGTGATGCGCATAATCACGGTATCCAGCCATGTCCCCTGGTTATAGCCGGCCACTAGCCCCAGTACCACCCCCGGGGGCACAACCAGGCTCAGGACGATTACCCCCATGCCTAGCGAGAAGCGGAAGCCGAAGAAGATCCGGCTCAGGATATCCCGACCGATCACATCGGTCCCGAAGGGGTACTCCAAAGAGGGAGGGCGGCTGGCGTTGGCGAAATCGACGAAAGCGCTCGCATGCTTTGGGTAGGGGGCCACCAGGGGAGCGAAGACGGCCAAGAAGGTCACCAGTAAGACCGTGAAGAGCCCAAGGATGGACATCCGGTTGCGGGAAAACTTGTACCAATTACGCCGAAGGTTTTCCATCCTCTTGGCCGAGGCCAGGGGTTTCGCTGGCACCATCTGGCTATTCGCTCCCTCCTGCTCTCAGTTGGATCCGAGGATCCAGCCTAGCCACGATGATATCGACCATGATGTTCACCACGATGAAGACCACCCCCAGGATCAGGATGACGGCGGAGATGGCGTTCAGATCCTTGCGCAGCATGGCGTTTATGCCGTAGCGAGAGATCCCAGGCCAGTTGAAGATCAACTCCACCAAGAAGGCATTGCCTAACGTGGCCGCAAAGTCGAGGCCCAGGATGGAGACAGTGGGGATGAGGGAGGGTTTGAGCAGAAAGCTCCTCATGATCACGCTCTCTGGGATGCCAAGCGAACGTTCGGCGGCGATGTAATCCTTGGTGAGGTTATCGGACATGGTGGAGCGGGTAATGCGCGACTCTTGGGCCATCCCTCCCAGGCCCAAGGCCACTGCGGGCAAGATGAGGTGCCAGAGGGCGTCAAAGAAGGCGGCAAAATCGCCAGCCAGTAGAGAATCGACGGTGATGAGGCCAGTGATGATAGATGGACGGGGGACCGAAGGGCTGAGCCTCCCCATGGTTGGCATCCATTCCAAGGTCATGCCGAAAAGGAGGAGGAAGAGGATGGCGAAAACGAAGGAGGGGGTCACCACTCCCAAGTAGGAGATGACCCGGACCACGTTGTCCACCCACTTGTCCTTGTGCCAGGCGGCGATGGTTCCCAGGATGATCCCCCCGGCTCCATTGATGAGTCCTGCCAAGAGAGCCAATTCCAACGTGGCTGGGAAGAACTCCTTGATGTCGTTGGCCACCGGGCGTCGCGTCACCAGGGAGATGCCGAAATCGCCCCTCAGGGCGTCGCGGAGCCAATAGTAGTACTGGATATGGAGCGGTTCGGTTAGGTGCATCTGTTCCCGCAGGTTGTCAACTACCCACTGGGGCGCCCTGGGGCCCACGGCCATCCGCGCCGGATCGCCGGGCATGATCCGGGAGATGATAAAGATCAGTATGGAGAGACCCAATA
>JAUVHF010000094.1 GCA_030593425.1 Anaerolineales bacterium | reverse complement strand
CCAATGACGCCAGCCAGGATGATCATGGTCAGAATATAGGGAGCCATTTGCAGAAACTCTGGCGGCAGGGGTACTTTGAGGGCCTGCATCTTACCCTGCACCGCGTCGGCAAAGCCAAAGATGAGGGCAGCGAAAAAGCTGCCCAGCGGCGTCCAGTTGCCAAAGATCATGGCCGCCAGGGCGATGAACCCCTTGCCCCGGGTCATCATATCCTCGAAACTGCCCACTGTCTCCAGGCTGAACCAGGCCCCGGCCAGTCCGGCGATGAGGCCACCGATGATGACATTGATATACCTGGTTCTAATGACATTGATACCCACCGTGTCGGCGGCAAGAGGATGTTCACCCACGGCCCGGGTGCGCAACCCCCAGCGAGTGTAGAAGAGGATGATGTGGGTGGCGATGATGAGAATGATCATACAATAGACAATAGGCTGATGCTCAAAGAAGAGTGTGCCGATGACTGGTATCTTGGAGAGAAGGGGTATCCTGACTATGGGTAGAGTTTCTCCCACGAAGTAGGCTTTGACCAGATAGGCGCGTCTGAGGAATCCTGAGGCTCCCACAGCCAGGATGTTAATCGCTGTACCGCTGATGATCTGGTCTGTCTTGAAGGTGATGGAGAGCACAGCGTGCAGCAAAGCCATTAGGCCGCCGGTGAGGATGGCCGCCAGCACACCCAGCCAGATATTCCCGCTCCAGAGGAAGAAGCCGAAGCCGAAGGCGGCGGAGGAGAGCATCATCCCCTCGATGGCGATGTTGATCACCCCCGAGCGCTCGCACCAGATTCCAGCCAAGACACCCAGGGCGATGGGAGTGCTCATGCGCAGGCTGGCCTTCATCACGCCCACGAGGTCGAGGCTGCGTCCACTGGCGGCAGCGATCAACATGGCTAGGACGGCTAAAAGAGTTGCGGTGCCCAAAGTGAGGGGGGCGAAGCGATGGAGTTTAGGGGGAAGGGCCAGAGCCCCACCCAAGCAGCAAAAGAAGCCTATGATGGCCAGGCTCGCCCGTACGGAGACATTCACTCTGCCCGAGATGCCAACGCCCAAAGCGGCCGAGGCGGCAGGGTCGATCCGAGTTAGCGCTACTACCGCCAGGGAGATGCCGAAAAGTACCAGGATCGTCCCCAGCACCGTGGTGCGTGTAACCCTCCTGCCCTCCGTTTTTACCATCGTCCCTCCTCATGGCCTGGGAACCGCGGCGTCCACACAAGGGTAACGTGAAAAAGTTGAAAGGCAGGGTTAGGCATATCCATGACTAATGCCCCCATCCCCTGGTGAAGACCACCTCGGTTATCTCCTCTTTCGGTTTGAGGCGATAGAGCCAGCGGATTATCTCATCAGCGGCGACGAACATGATCACCAAAGCCTGAATGATATTGATCAGGTCCACGGAGATACCAGCCCGGAGTTGCATCAAGCCTGCTCCGTTGCGTAATGTCCCCCATAGGAAAGCGGCCGGCATAACGGCGAAGGGGTGGCTCTTGGCTATTAGGGCGATGGCTATGCTATCGAAGCCATAGCCGGAGACGAAAGCCGCTGGCAGGTTGTGGTTTAGCCCTAGCACCTCGCCTGCCCCTGCCAGGCCGGCTAGGAGGCCACTGAAGGTCATGGCCAATACGAAGTTCTTGGTAATGCTCATGCCCGCCGCCTTTGCGGCTGTCGGATTGGCCCCCACGGCTCGGATCTCAAAGCCCGTGGTGGTCTTCCACAGGAGCCAGAAGACAACGAATACGGCTATTATGGCCACAATGAAACCGGCGTGAAGTCGGAAGCCGGGGATGAGAGGGGGCAGTTCAGCGGTGGGCAGAATGTAGGGGGTTCTGTCGAGGGTGGAGGTGGGG
This sequence comes from Anaerolineales bacterium, assembly GCA_030593425.1. Lineage (GTDB taxonomy): Bacteria > Chloroflexota > Anaerolineae > UBA7937 > UBA7937 > UBA7937. The sequence goes on along the minus strand of JAUVHF010000094.1, from coordinate 4,489 downwards.
TCTAGCAATTGCTTCTTAACCAGGTACTCGACTATCTTGACCCCGATGTAGTTCATCATGATGGTGTTGATCACCTCGTGGGCCCCTACCTTGGCCTTTAGGAACCCGGGGATGGCTCCCCACAGGGCACCCCCAAAGGCTCCGGCCACCATGGCTAGGGGGAGATGGATATAGACGGGCAAGCCATGGATGGCAAAGCCCACTATCACCGAGAGGAGAGCACCCATATAGAATTGCCCCTCAGCCCCGATATTGAAAAGACCGCACCTGAAACCCAGGGCCACGGCTAACCCAGCCAGGGTGTAAGGGGTGACGAGGACCAAAGTTTCGGCGATGGCTCTGGGGCTACCCCAGGACCCCTCGAAGAGGCCACGATAGGCGGCCACCACATCGTGTCCTGAAGCCCAGATCACCACCGCTCCGATGAGCAATGCTGTAAATACAGCCAAGACGGGAACGAGAAACCCCGACACGCCCGTGGTCCAAGCGATGATGAACCTTCTAGCGCGTCCCGGACCCTTTTCTTGAGATTCAGCGGGCAATTGCGCCCTCCTTTCTCGCCCCGGCCATCAGCAAGCCGAGCCCCTCCCGCGTAGCCTCAGCGATGGGCAGGGTCTCGACGATCTCTCCTTCGTAGATCACGGCGATACGGTCGGAGAGGGCCATCACCTCATCCAGTTCCACGGAAACGAGGAGAATTGCAGTTCCAGCGTCACGGCGCTCGATAAGTTTCTGGTGGATGAATTCGATAGAGCCCACGTCTAGGCCCCGGGTGGGCTGAGCGGAGATCAATAGTCTGATGGGGCGAGAGAATTCTCTGGCCACGATGAGTTTTTGTTGGTTGCCACCAGAGAGGGTGCCGGCCAAGGCGTATTCGCTGGGGGTACGGATATCGAACTCCGCGATCAATTTTCGTCCATTATCATCTATCGCCTCTCCATTGATGACCATACCGTGAGCGAAGGGGGCCTGGTAGTAGGTGGAGAGGACCAGGTTGTCGGCGATGGGGTAACTGAGCACCATGCCGTGCTTGTGACGGTCTTCGGGGATATGCCCCACACCCTTCTCTAATATCTTTCTAGGGGAGGCGTGGGTGGTATCGGTACCCAAAATCCTCACCCTGCCCCTGGCTGTGGAGCGCAGGCCGGTGAGGGCTTCCACCAGTTCGGTCTGCCCGTTGCCTTGCACTCCGGCTATCCCCAAGATCTCTCCCGCCTTTGCTTGGAGGGAGACGCCATTTACGACGGGGAGTCCCCTGTCGTCTAGCACCCAGAGATCCTCGACCTCCAAGACGATCTCTCCCACTTCGGGGGCCTCTTTTTCTACGGTGAGGATCACTTCGCGGCCCACCATCATCTCCGCCAACATGGCCTCGGTGGCTTTGTCGGGAGTGGTTGTGCCCACTACGTGGCCATCGCGAAGGACGGTGATGCGGTCGGCCACAGCGAAAACCTCTTTTAACTTATGGGTGATGAAGATTATCGACTTACCCTCATCTACCAAGGAACGCATTACCTGGAAGAGTTCCTCTGCTTCCTGGGGTGTTAGCACAGAGGTGGGCTCATCGAGGATTAAGATGTCGGCCTGGCGATACAGGGCTTTGATGATCTCTACTCTCTGCTGGACGCCAACGGGGATATCCTTGATGTAAGCTTCGGGCTCCACCTCCAACCCGTACTCTTCTGATATATCTCTTATCCGTTGTGCAGCCTCCTCCTGTCTGAGGAAGAGGCCGTATCTAGTTGATTCCACCCCCAGCATTGTGTTCTCGGTGACCGTGAAGACCGGTACCAACATAAAATGCTGGTGCACCATGCCGATGCCCTGAGCGATAGCGTCGCTGGGAGTGGCGATATGCACCTCTCGGCCATTGAGGTAGATCTGGCCCGCATCGGCGCGGTATAGCCCATAGAGGATATTCATCAGGGTGGTTTTCCCGGCCCCATTCTCCCCCAGGAGGACGTGGATCTCCCCCCTCTCTAGGTCGAAGTCGATCTGGTCATTGGCTTGCACGCCGGGGAAGGCCTTAGATATGCCACGCATAGAGAGGGCTAGAGCCATATCTTCTCATCTCCTCAATTGCAAGATGGGTGCTGCGCCAGATCAGCGCAGCACCCATTCCAGCGAACGGATGTCGCCGTCCTTACAGCTCCACACCGGTGCTGATGGTACCGTCAGCCAGCCCCTGGAAGATCTCGTCCAGTTTGTCCTTGACCGCCTGCGGGATGTCATCCTCAGCCTCGTGGAACGGGGCTAGGCCAACTCCCTCATTAGCAGCGAAGAAAAAGGCGTTTCCACCTTCGAAGGTGGCCTCCAAGGCGGTCTTGATCGCCGTGTAGACAGATACGTCCACCCGCTTCATAGCGCTGGAGAGCAACTTGTCGGACCCTGCCACGCTGCCGCGGCCGAAGGTGGTGAGGTATTCATCTTGGTCCACGCCGATGACCCAGACACCCTCTGCCGCTGCTGCCAGGATGCCGCCAGAGCCCGTGGGGCCCCCAGCCCCGAATATCACGTCCGCGCCCTCGGCGATCTGGGAGAGGGCTGCTTCCTTGCCCCGGGCAGGGTCGACGAAGGAGTCGATATAGAGCCCCAGCACGGTGCAATCCGGGCAGACGGAACGCACCCCGTTCTCATACCCCTTGCGGAATTTGACGACCGGCGGGATCTCCATGCCGCAGACGATGCCCACTGTCTTCGACTGTGTCATCTGTCCGGCCAGAGCCCCCGCCAAGAAGCCCGACTCATCCTCGGAGAACAACATGCCCATCACGTTGTCTATGACGTCCGGTTGGAACTGATCCACCCCGGCGAACTTGATGTCAGGGTAGTCCGGAGCCACTTTCCTGGTGGCATCGCCGATCATGAACCCCACGGTGATGATCACGTCATAGCGCTCTTCAGCGAACTGGATGATGTTCTTCTCATAGTCGGTGGGGGACAGGGTCTCGATGAAAGCCGTTTGTAGCCCGTACTCCTCCGCGGCCCAAATCATCCCCTTGTAGGCGAACTCGTTAAAGGTGCCGTCGTTCACCTTGCCCACGTCGGTCACCAAACCCACCCTGGGAACCAGGGCCATCAACTCCTCGGCGTCCTCCGCGCTGGGGATCAAGAGTTTCCAACCCGGATAGATCAGCCTGACGTTCTCGATCTTGGCGAAGGTGGGGTCTTCTGCATGCTTGGCCTTGGTGGCCAGCACGATGGCCCGGTAGACCGCCCCACTGCCCAGATACTTCTCCGCCAGAGTCCACAGGTTATCGCCCAGCACAATCGTATAGATCGTCTCCTGTTCTAGCGGGGCGGCAGTGGCCACGCTCAGCGCCATGGGGAAGAGCAGCGCTACTACCAAAACCACATAAATGATCTTCTTAGACATTCCTCTCCTCCATTTGGATTAGCCCTTCTCGATTCCCAAATTCTTCTCCGATTCCCACCCCCTTTCTGGAGAGACCGGAACCCTCTCCACTATTCATCATTGCTCATTATACCGCATTTCTAGGTGCTAGGCAAGGGTTTAGAGAGGTATGCGGCTAGATATTAAGGTGACCTCCTCCCACCTTTGTCAATGGTCTTCTTCCCAATTGGACGGATAACACCTGATCTCCCCCATCCGATGTCGATCGCTTCTTAGTGACTAAAAGAGACTCAACTGCTCGGCGTTTTCCCGGGGCGCTTCGTCGGGCAACCCCTCTATCCGGGCCAAGAGTTCTGGGATCCGCTTGAAGTCCTCCTCTACAACCGGCCGCCACCGGGGTTGGTGCAAGGCCGCCGCGGGGTGATAGACGGGGTAGTAGATAATCCCCTCTATCTTGCGGGGCCGCCCATGGACAGTTGAGATCTTGGCGTTGGGGAAGAAACGGCTCAGGGAGAAGCGGCCCAAGGTAACCACTATCTTGGGTTTTATCAAGCCCAGTTGCCTATCCAAGTAGGGCTGGCAGGCCTCTATCTCGTTGAGCAAGGGGTCGCGATTCCCCGGGGGACGGCACTTAATGACGTTACAGATATATACGTCCTCTCGCCTAAAGCCGATGCTAGAGAGGAGTTCTTCCAGAAACTTCCCGGCGGAGCCGACGAAGGGGCGGCTCTGCTGGTCCTCGTGGAAGCCTGGCGCTTCCCCAATGAAGACTATCTCTGCCTCCTCGGGCCCCTCGCCCGGCACAGCGTTTCTCCGCGATTGGGAGAGGATGCATTTCTGGCAACCGATGATCTCTTGGTAGAGTTGATCAAGTTCTGGTGTCATAATCGGGTCTTACTGCTTAGCACCGCATTGGGGATAGAGCTTGGCCCCTGTCGGTATCTTCCCCCCGCACTGGGCGCAGGATTTCTCTGGGCGGAGAGGGGCTCCACATTCGGAGCAGAATCTAGCTCCCTTCACCCTGCTTTCCACTGGGGCCAGATAGCGACCTTTGTTTCTAGCATACAGGACCTGCTGAAAGGCAAGGGCTGAAACTCCCCAGCGTGTATCCTCTGTTAAGCGATGTGGTGGAAC
>JAUVHF010000073.1 GCA_030593425.1 Anaerolineales bacterium | reverse complement strand
CACCGTGGCGCTATAAGGAGGGACAAACCCCTCTAAGATCTTCGAGCCGCAGGTGGTCTCTATCCCTTCGGTGCAGATCACATCCTTGACCGCCATCGGCATCCCCAAAAGGGGAGAGGGCTCCTCGCCATTCCTCCTCTTAGCAGCGAGAAGGGTATCCGCCTCCCGTGCCCGTTCCAAAGCCGCCTCAGGGGTGAGGGTAAGATAGGCCTTGATCTCGTTGTCTATCTCGACGATACGATCCAAGACCGTCTGGGTCAACTCCAACGAGGTGATCTCTCCCCGCCAGAGCAGATCATGGGCCTCATGTGCGGTCAAAACATGCAGCGCGGCCAATGAGCCTCCTAATATCACACCATTCCTCCCCAAATGGTGGGGCGGCGGTCACCAGGTGAAATGCAAAGTAACCACGATAGGGATGCACCCTGACCCATTGGGCTTCGAGTCCATCAATGATCTCCATCGATCTCACCGGCGGTCATAGAACCACCGGTACCTTGAAATACCCTTTCTCGGCCTGAGGAGCGTTAGCCAGAGCCTCCTCTGCCGAGAGACAAGGAGTGACCTCATCGGCCCGCATGACGTTCTTGAGAGTGATCACCTGAGCGGTAGGCGGAATACCCGTGGTGTCGAGGGCCTGGAGAGCCTGGAAATGTTCCAAGATGCTCGATAGTTGCACGCCGAAAACCTCCTTCTCCTCCTCTGTGAGGGCTAGTTTCACCAACTCCGCGATATGTTCTACTTCCGCCCGACTTAAACCCATGCGCTCACTCCTCATAATATGACCTCTCCCAGGGCCAACCAGCAATTATAGCACCTGCCTACCTTAGGAGCAAGCATAACGAGGGAGAGACAAGAGCCTCTTTTCTACACATGAGCGACGAACAAGCCATCAAGAACGTCGTGGGAACCTACTTCCTCCTCTGGTCATGGCATGCCGCGTATGAGGTGTCGAAGTTGCTTTCGCAGAGGGGTGAGATCGAGCCCCGGACAGATCTACCTCTCCTTCACCATCCGCACCCTATCTAGATCCTTTGCTACCACAGTATGAGGAAAGACGGACTGCGCCTCCGCTAAAACCTCCTCCGCCGAGTAGCGCCTCGATATGTGGGTCAGGTAAAGCACCTTCACCTCCGCCTCCCGGGCCAAGGTGGCGGCTTCAGCAGCCGTGAGGTGGCTATACTTCTTTGCCAGATGAGCCTCAGCCTGAAGATAGGTAGCCTCGATCACTAGAGCATCGGCTCCCCTCGCCTCATCGACCAGATCGTCTACACGGCCAGCATCACCTACATAGACCAGCCTGGCCCCAGAGATCGGAGCACCTAATACCTCGTCAGGGGTCACCACCCTCCCATCGGCCAAAGTTATCGGCTCACCCCTCACTAACCGCCTTCGCTCAGGCCCAGGAGGCACCCCCAGCCGCTCCGCCACGGCGGTTAGGAAAGGTCGCCGACTCTTCTCCTCAAAGGTATAGCCAAAGCAACCCGGCCCCTTATGGGTGACGGGGAAAGCCGAGAGGGAGAGATCTTCGTCCTCCAAGATCACTCCGGGGGAGATCTCTATGAACTCGATTTGAAGGTTGGGCCGCCCCCCCCTCAGAACCACTCCCAGGATCAGATCCCGAACTCGTTCCAAGGCCCACGCCCCTCCATAGATCTCCAGCCTGTCGATCGCCTCCCACCGGCTGAAGGTGGAGACTAAGCCGCCCAAGCCTAGGATATGATCCAGATGACCATGGGTGAGGAGGATGTGATTGAGCCTTCTGAAGCCTAGGCCGCTCTTAAGAAGTTGCCGTTGGGTCCCCTCGCCGCAATCGATGAGGAAGCGGTATCGACCATAAAGCACCATGGTAGAGGCCAGGCTCCTTGTCAAAGAGGGGGCCGAAGCCGAGGTCCCCAGAAAGACCACCTCAAACATCATCTACCTCCCACAAGAGACCCTCCCTTTCTCTCCCTCCAACCCCTCAACTTGATAATCTATATCCATGAACCGCTCCACCACCCAGATATTGGTGATAAGGTGTTGAGTGATCTGGCAAGTGGTAAAGGTGGAGTGGCCATCGGCCAAAGCCAAGGGGAGGATGAGTTGATCTGCCAGATGCTTATCTAAGGTAGCCCCGCTGCGGTAATATTCCAAGAAAGCCTGACAAGCCTCCTCGGCTACCTTCTCCGCTGGCTTCCCCAGCGCCCCCAGAGCGGTGAAACCGGCCACTCCATTTTCGAATTCCGCCCAGAGGAAGACCATTGTACCTCGGCCCAAAGATTTACCCTCTTCTATTCTTATGTCTGGCTCGAAGCCCTCCCTCCGCAATACTTTCAGCGCTCGGTCCCTCTGCCGTTCGGCGATATGCTTAGGCAAGTTAGAGAGAGCGGAGAGCCCGGAGAGGCGCAAAAACTCACCCCGCTCGTTCAGATCGATAGGTTTCAGAAGAGGTCTGGAGGTGGCTTCTTTGATTTGAATTATTACGCTTCCTCGTCCGATGGGGTACCAACCCCACCTTTCGATATCCGCTCTGGCCTCTACCCCCAGACGAACCAAGGTGGGGAGATAAACCTTCTCTAGAAAGTGATAGGGTGGGCTCCAAGGCACGTGAGTGCCACCTTTAAGGGTTATCTGCGACCGCCCTTTCGCCAAGGCCAGGGGCAAGAGAACGGTCTGCAGGATAAGGCTAGTGGATCCCGCACTCCCACCCTTTCTAGCAGCGGCCACATCCCAAAAGTAAGAGCCCGCCTGGAGCGGCGATCGAGGCACAAAGGTGAGGGTTTGAGATCCCAAATGTGCACCCTCCACGTGAGCGTCGCATACGCCGGCAACGGCTAGGACAGCGGTTAAATGCTGGGCCGCCAGCCCGGGGTTCTTCCTCCCTGCCCGGATATTTACCATCTTTAACGGCTTGCCGGTGACCACAGCCAAAGCGAGGGAGGTGCGGAGTATCTGCCCTCCCCCCTCCCCGTAAGAGCCATCGATGGTGATCATTAAAATGCTCTTCAAGCCATGGCCTGCGCTTTTAAGGGACCAAAGATGCCTCGGGCCATCGACAATTGCCTCATCTTCCCTACGCCCGAAGAACGGTTCCTACCTGCGCTTTGGGATGGAGAAGCGCCCATTTGATGAAGCCTTCCTTCTTTCCAGAGACGAAGCGCACTTCTAGAGAAGGCTGCCTCTCCACAATCCGACACATAATACGCACTTTGCTTAACATGCCTCCTGTCACATCGACCGTAGGCGAACCGGCCAGCACGTCCTCCAGTTGGGGCAGATCAGCAGGGGAGATCCACTCCAGCAAGCGAGCCTCGGGGTCCACCTCTGGATCGCCGGCATAGACCCCCTCCACCTCTCCAGCCAGGATTATCCGCTGGGGCAAAAGATGTAATGAGAGGTAGGCGAATATCTCCTCCGTCGATATGATGGCGCTTCCTCGCTCCTGGTCGAAGGCCACATCACCATAGACCAAGGGAACGAGCCCCTGATCGAGAGCCTCCCTGATAGGTTCGATCTCCAGGTGGATCAACTCCCCATCCCGGCACCGAGCGGATGCAGAAGGCTGGAAGGAGATGACAGGCACTTCTGCCTCCAAGAAGATATCTGTCACCAGCCGGTTGAGGCGCGCGGCAACCGCCCCTGTTTCAGCGAACCCCCACCACTCCTCTTTCAACCCTTCATGGACACCGTACTTCCGGGCAGGATAGTGGCCGAAAGAACCGCTGCCATGCCCCAGAAGGAGTCGAAAGGTCCCCTCCTCAAGCGCCTCCTTGACCTCTCGGGCCGCCCGCTCGATCACCTCCCTGCGAGCCCTCTCCCGCACCGATTTCTCCGTGATGAGAGAACCACCCAGTTTCAGAAAGATGAGTTCCCCCAAGATACCTCCTCTAGAAGAGGTGCTCCTCGATGAGTCCAGCCCCCTGGCCGGGCCGACATACTATGACCTGCTTTACCCCTTCCACCTTCCCCAGCGCCCTTTCTATCTCTTCCACGCCGGAGGGCAAAGTCAAGAGATGGAGATTGGGGCCCGCGTCGATGGTGAAGTAGACAGAACGTCCCTCCTCCCTCCAATTGCGAACCTCTTTGATGACCCTCACCGTGGCTGGTGTCCAGTAGAGAAGGCTAGGCTGTGAGGTCATCATGATGGCGTGCAAGGAGAGGGCCTCCCTCTCGGCCACGGAACCCAGACTCTCGAAATCGCGACTCAGAATGGCTTCCCTCACCCGGTCTAGGTCCTCCTTCACCTGGGAGAGCCTAGCCGAATATAGGGGGCTACTCTTGGCCAACTTGTGGCCCTCGGAAGAGGCTACCGCCTTGGTCTCCGTGGAGACCAAGGCGATGCAATCGCAGATCTCCCAATGCTCCGGAGGGGCCATTTGTGAAGCGAAGGATTCCTCATGTTCGGTCCCTGCCACCCACTCCACATACCCTCCCCATATGGAGCGGGTTGCTGAACCTGAGCCCAGGCGCGCCAAGGCAGAAAGTTCCCTATCCTCTAACCCCATCTCAAAAGCCGCAGCAGCGGCTAAAGTGAGGGCGGCGAAGCCAGAGGCTGAAGAGGCGAGGCCCACCCCGGTGGGAAAATCGTTGACTGAGGCCACCCGGGCTTTGAGAGGCTTCCCCGCTAAGGTACGCAGGCGGTCGAGATGGGCGACGATCCGGGCCTTGGCACCCGGAAATGGCTCCACCCCATCAACCTCGATCTCGTCTTCCGCCAGAGCCGGAGAGAGCTCCACAGTGGTCACCGTGCGTAGCATATCAAGGGTCATGGATATGCTGCCGTTCATCGCCAGCCGCAAATCGTCGTTTAAGTTTCCCCAATATTTGATGAAGGCGATGTTCGCCCTGGCGACCGCGCTTCCCTTCATCACCCTCACTCAACAGTCCGGGGCTTGCGCAAAAGAAGCAGAGCCACCGCGCGTTCCTCAGCCAGTAATCTATGAGACAGATCCTTGGGCATCCTGGCTATCTCTCCACACGTGATCTTCGTCCGCCCCTCGTCGGTCTCCAACTCCACCTCTCCTTCCTGAAGGAAGAGAAGGAGGGTTTGGGGGTTCCGTTCCCAATTCGATCTCCCTTGGTAGACCACTGCCTGGGCCACGAAACCGTCTACTGAGGCCAGATCCAGGGGTGAAAAGGGAGCCAAACCTTCCGCCGCTTCCTTAACGCTCACTTTATTCAGTGTATCCTGGCCTGGGAGGACGAAGAGCCTCCTTTTGCCGTCTTGCCGATCGGAGAAGAGCCTCCGCTCGAAAAGGAGGACCACGGAGCGAATAGAAGAGGTCGAGCGATGGGTCACCCCCTTGGGCACTACGGCCAACTCTCCAGTCCGGAGGGTGTGACTGCCCCATTCGCTCTCTAACGAGATCTCCCCCTCGTAGACGAAGAAGAGTTCGTCCTCGTCGATATGCTTATGCCAGGCTATACCTCCCTGACAGATGAAGAGCCGGGCTGTGAACTCCTCCACCTGGGCTAACTCCACGAGCATATATGGCTCCGTCAGTTTCTTGGCCACGGCGGTTAGGTCCACCCTCTGGATCATGATGAGACCTCGGTCGTGATCACCCCCTGGACACCACCTCGCTCCAAAGCGGTCGTTACCGCCTCTCGGGTTCTCTCCTCGATCAAGGCGATGACGCTTCCCCCTCGTCCTGCTCCCGAGAGTTTGGCCCCCAGAGCACCGGCCTCCCTCGCTACTTTCACCAAGTCATCCAGTTGAGGAGAGGAAACCCCTAGGTCCCGAAGAAGAGCCTGGTTTTCGTCCATCAGCGACCCCAAGCCTTCCAGGTTGCCCCCTTCCATCTCTTCCTTCGCTCTCTCCACGACTTGGCCTATCTGGTCGAAAAGGGGTTCATATCTGGAAGGCTCCTTCTCCCATCGGCGGCGCACCTCCTCTACCACCACCTTGGTAGGGCTTTTTACCCCCGAATCGCCGATGGCTAAGAGGAAAGGTTTCCCTACCTTGAAGGTCTGAGGGGGCTCGCCCCTTACAAAGTAGATGGGATGCCCGTAGGAGATCACCGTATTATCGATGCCGCTGGGGGTGCCATGGTGGAACTTTTCCGCCTCATACACCAGAGCGGAAACCTCCTCAGGGCTCAATTCTCGACCGAAATGCTCGCCTAACCCTCGAACCAAGGCGGTAGAGACCGCCGCCCCACTCCCCAGCCCGCGGGCCATGGCGATGGTGGAAGTGATGGTGATGACCAGGGGAGGCGGAAGGCGAACCCCTAGGTACTCTAGGGCACTCTCTACCAGAGAGACGACCGGCTCCAGAGCCTCATCAACTGGCAGTTCTCCCATGGTATGGCTGAGGCCGAGGTCCTTCGCTTGGACCAAGATACCACCTACGCCCCTTTCCACCGTCACCCGCGCCCCTACCTGGGTCACGGGTACCGCTATGGCCGGTCGGCCATAGACCACGGCGTGTTCACCGAAAAGGATCACCTTACCCGGCGCGAAGGCCACAGCCATCTCCAAAATCTAGTATATCACAAGGGAGGTGCACTTCAAATTGGCCCTCAGACCACTATATCAGGGCTCTTCCTCTTCCAGCCTCTTGAGCCTTTCCCTCATCCTCTGCCAATGGGTACCTCGCCAGTAGATCTTGCCGCACTGGGGACAGAGGCTGAACCGCTCCTGTGTCTGGAAGACATAAGGGGGGACCCGCTCCCGGACCGCTTCCTTGGCTACCCTCTGCAAAGGGTTGTTGCAGACCGGGCAGCGGCTAAAAGACCTATCTAGTTTCAGGTTCAAATCGTGGAGGAGTTGGCGGAGCTGCTCCCTGAAGTCGTCGCTTTCGATGAGGAGGCAATCTATCCCCCTCCGCCTGAACATCTCCCGGTCACGGGTGAGAACCATTCGTCCTTCGGCGCGGGCGATGCGCACCAGGTCGTTATCGTCCAGGGAGGAGAAGTAGAGGGTGTCATAGCCCAGGATGCGGAGCCACTTGGCCAGCCGGCCCAGCATGGAGTCCACCAGGAACTTCATGCCCTTATTATAGCAGGCTTGCGGGGCGGGCAAAAGGTGACAAGGTGACTGGCAGGCGAGATATGCATATACCCCCCTCTACGCGCAGGGGAGGTAGATAAATATAAAATGGGAAACAACCACCTGGGTCGAATGACAAATGACCAAATCCCAATGGAAAGATGATAGCACAGATGTTCTAGATTGTCAAGGACAGCGCGAATGACACGGAGGTAAGCGAAGAGCGGGAAAGGGGAGAGGTGGGAGGTAGGGAATGGAGGCTTCAGCCGGGCCGCCTAAAGGCTCGAATCCGGTTGCTTAGCGGGCTAGGCTAGCTCTTACCCTTTAGGGCAACCGGGGGTTTCGTCGGGCTCAAGCTCAACGCTACGCTTAGACAAGTAGACAGCTATGGAAACCTGCCCTACATTTGCTTAGAGCACGCTCGCCGGGTCCACGTCCACCCGCCAGCCTCGGGGGAGGGGCATATCCTCTAAGAGGGGGTAGGGGTCCTGGGCCCGGACGATGATAT
>JAUVHF010000028.1 GCA_030593425.1 Anaerolineales bacterium | reverse complement strand
CTTGATGAGCCCTGTGTCCGCTACATCGTCCTTGTCCACCTGAGTAACCACGATGCCTTCCTTTCTCGCCCTCTCCAGGGGGATAACCTCTACCAAGGAGGAACCGGTGATGATCATCCCTCCCACGTGCACGCTGAGATGGCGAGGGTAACCCCAGATCTGCTTACATAGGGATATGAGATGCTGCCAGGGTAAGGCTTTCACTCTCCCCTGAGCATCGGCCACCGCACGGGAAAGGGCTTCGGGATCAAAGCCATAGACGGATTTGGCGATTCTATCCAACAGGTCAGGCGGGAAACCAAGGGCCTTGCCCACCCCCCTTATCGCACTCCTGGCCTGGAAGGTGATCACTGTGCATACCATCGCTGCGTGATCTTCCCCATACCTTCGATAGACGTACTGGATCACCCCCTCCCGTCCTTCACGAGAGAAGTCGATGTCTATGTCAGGGATGCTGCCTCTTTCTTCAGAGAGGAACCGCTCGAAGAGAAGATCGTGCTCGATGGGATCAACGCGAGTGATGTCCAGAACGTAGGCTACTATCGATCCTGCAGCTGATCCTCTTCCCTGGGCAGGGATATCGTGCTCGTGGGCATAGCGGCAGATATCCCAGACTAGGAGGAAGTAGTCCTCCAAGCCCACGCGGTGGATGACCGAAAGTTCGTGCTCCAGTTGGTCGATCACCCTACGGCTCACAGGTTGATATTTCCTCCTCGCCCCCTCGTAGCATAGCCAACGGAGATATTCGAAGGCACTCGAGCCAGCGGGGAGGGTGAATTTCGGAAGGCGATGCTCGGTGAACCTCAGGTCCAATTCGCACTGTTCGGCGATTCTGAAGGAGTTGGTAACCGCCTCAGAGTGATTGGGGAAGAGTTCCAGCATCTCTTTTGCCGACTTCAGATAGAACTCGGAGTTGGGGCGGCGTCGGGCACCTAGTCCATCCAAAGGGGTATTGTGCTTAATGCTTGTCAGCACGTCCTGAAGGGACCGACTCTTGGGGGTGGCATAGTGGACGTTGTTGGTGGCCACGTACCCTACTCCCAGTTCTTTGGCCAACGCTATTAGGTCGTTGGAGAGACGCTGATCATAACCCGCCAGGTGGCGCTGAACCTCGATCCAGAAGCTCCCAGGCCCGAAGACTTCCAGATACCTTTGGGTGGTTTCTACAGCCTCGTTGGTGTCTCCGCGGATGAGGTATTGCGCTATCTCCCCCCTATGGCAAGCGGAGAGGGCCAGGAGACCGTCTGTGTGTCCATCAAGGTGGTTCCAGGCTAGGGAGGGGTCGCCCTTTTCGTGGTCGAGTTGCGCTCTGGTGATGAGACGGCATAAGTTCGAGTAGCCGGTCTGATTCTGAGCCAGAAGGGTAAGATGATAGCCATCATCTAGGGTCAGTTCAGCCCCGATGATAGGTTTGATCCCTATCTCCCTGGCAACCATGATGAACTTGACCATACCATAGAGTCCATCATGGTCAGTTAGCGCCAGGGCAGGCATGCCCAGTTCTTGAGCGCGAAGGAGCAACTCTTGGGGAAAGGAAGCCCCGTCTAGGAAGGAGTAGTTGCTGTGGCAGTGGAGCTCAATGTAACTGGACATGGCAATGGCTTTGCGGAGAGGTCAAGATACCATTTCTTGTCTGGTCGTTGGTAGCAAAGGACGATGATCTTCCCGTCGATGAGCGTGACTTGATAGTAGTCCCTGCTGCCCCCACCATTCCGCCAATCGTCTTCCACTCTCCAATGCTCGGCGACAGTCTCTACCAAAACCCATTTTCCGTTGCGCTTGACGAACCAGGGTTCGCCCAAGGCGGTAGGGTCGACCTCCACCGGGATTGGGGAGGGCGGGCCAATCTGACTAGCAGTTTTCACTGTTCCACCTCCCATTATCTCATTGATACGCCTTACTACTTGTTTCACTCTCTCCTTTCTAGCTTTCTGCAGATAGCCGAAAAGGCCGAGTTGCCGAATGCCATCATGGTAAGGTTTAAGAGGGAAAAGATGAACAACCGCCTCAGTCACCCCAGCCTTGAAATCCAGCGATACTAGAAGGGAGTCGAGGCGTTGTGTGATCCTTGCCGGGTCGCTAGTGGCTTCTTTTAGGTGGGTCCCCGTCTGTAAAATGCCGCCGTCTTCAAGGGACAGCTCCAGGACGAGGCCCTGGGCCTTCCGCCCGTCTCTTCGCATAAAGATGGCTAAGTCAGACACTGCGCGCTCGATCTTGGCTTTGAGTACGGTCAGATCAAAGACGGGATCCTCAAAGCAGATCTGGCCTCTAAGGGCGGGGTCCTTTGGGGTGGGAGAAAGGGGCCGATTATCGTATCCTAAGGCCAGGTTGTGCATGAATACCCCCTCGGCTCCGAACTGCTTCGCTAGAGCATCCTTGGGCATCTGAGCCACTTGCCCGATGGTATTGATCCCCAGGATGACCAGAAAGCGCTTGGTCTGCTCCGAGGCGGGTAGAAAGTCGATGAGCAGGGGTCCTAAGAAGGCACGTTCCTCTCCGTTGAGAATCACCCGAGGCTTGCTGTAGGTGGCTAGTTGAGCGGCTACGCCAGCCACGAACCTGTTGCTGGCTATCCCTACCTGGGAGAGCAGATTGGTCTCCCTCTTGATCACATCCCGTATAGAGCGGGCAAGCTTCTCATCAAGCCCATAGAGGCGTTTCAGCCCCGAGGCTTCAAGGCAAACCTGGCCTAACTCTACCGTCTCAACGATGGGGGAGAAGGGAGCAAGGGCTTTGAGCAGCTGTCGATGGATTTCTTGGTATCTCTTCTCGTTGATAGGTAGAAAAATAGCCTGAGGGCAGAGTTGCTCTGCCTGGCGCAGAGGCATATCGAGGTGGACGCCATCCCTTAGAGCCTCTGGAGAACAACAGTAGACCGTGCCTTTCTCCCAGGGCTGGCCCCCGATCACCAAGGGTTTGCCTCCCAACGAGGGATCGTTAAGCCGCTCAGCTTGACAGGGGAAATAGGGCACCAGAATGTAGGCTATCTTCACAAGCGTCTCCCTCTTTGTTGTAGAGTTCCGTCGAACGACCGTTCTGCACCATAGCATAGCACAGATGTTCTAATAAGTCAAGAGGGGGGATCCAATTTTAAGGTAGGGGACTGGATGGGTGGGATACACAAGTCGGATGCCCTCCAAGCAGACTAGGGCTCTCCTGGCTGCCCTTGTTCTATCAGGGGTAATCTGACAAACTGGTGTGTGGTTCGAGTGGACTCGTCAGCATGGACTATACACGCACAAATAGCCCCTTCGATGTTCACCGGAAGGGGCTATTGCTTGGCAGACGATCTCGAATTTCAGGCAAGAATAGAAAAGGGGCGCAATGAAACTCGGGACACTCGTTGCTTCTCTCATAAGCAAATGAACCGAGCGAGGATTGCGCCCCTATCTATTGTAGCACATCTTGTCAACGGGAGCGATGCGGGTTTCGCTCTCACAGTAATTGGCCTCCCCCTGAGACCGTGACCGTTGCCGTCTTGCTGATTGCGAGGCGGTGAGCCAAGGTCAAACTCCTTCCATCCTTCGCGGAACCCACTACAACAACCTCAGCCCATGATCACACCCTCTCTGCCCCGTTCTGTCAGGCGATTCTTGGCATGTAGGCGTCGACATAGGGCCAGGTGTGATCTCAAGGGTCTAAGAGGGTCTTTGGGTTGAGCTTATGCCTAGAACACCCGGGGAGATCCGGGCGGTCAGGGGGGCTGGAGGATGGTGATGGTCAAGTGGCTACCGGCAAGCCAAGCCACACACACGAATTCGTGGTATAATTGAGTATTGATGAGGACCGGTTAGGCCACCAGGGGGATCAGGAGGGCGGACGGAGGCCGCTACCAGATGTGAGGCCTGGCTTCGCATCACTTATCTTTTGGGTGGGCAAGACGACAACCGCCGTGCGCGGCTGCAAGAAGGAGCTGATAAGATGCACACCAAGAAGTTTACGATCCTGCACTCCAATGACATGCACGGAGATTTCCTCGCAGAGTCGATGGGCGGTGAAGGCGAGCTGATTGGAGGCCTGGCGCTGCTTTCCGATTATGTCAGACGGGTTCGAAAAGAAGAAGAGAACGTTCTGTACGTCATTGCCGGCGACATGGTGCAAGGGTCCATCATTGACTCGGAATACAGGGGTATCTCCACGATCGAGATCATGAATTACCTTGCGCCAGATGTTGTTAGCCTCGGCAACCACGAGCTTGACTATGGGTTACCTCATTTGCTATTCCTTGAAAAGATGGCCAATTTCCCAGTGGTGAATGCGAACCTGTACATCAAGAAGTATAACAAGCGGCTGATGCAACCATACCACATCATCAATATGGCCGGATTTGACATCATGTTCATCGGAATAGTTACCGATGCCGTTCTGGCGTCGTTGAAGATGGACAGAGAAATCGGCACTTTCATCTCACTGGAGGAAGCGAGCGCCGAGGTGGGCAAGATTTGCAACGCCTACAAGGACGAAGACATTGATCTAACCATTCTTCTCACGCATATCGGTTTTGAATCGGACCAGCAACTTGCAGCGCTGCTCAATCCGCAATGGGGTGTGGATATGATCATTGGTGGTCACTCTCACACCATTCTGGAAAAACCGGAGCTGGTGAACGACGTGCTAATTACACAGGCGGGCACGGGCACCGACCAGATCGGGCGGTTCGACATCGTAGTGGATGACGATACGAACAGCATCGTCGAGTGGAAGTGGCAGCTCATCCCCATAGACAACTCCATGGCAAAGCCCGACGAGGAGCTTCAAGAGTACATTGATTCGTTTAAGGAAGTGGTGGACAGAAAGTACAACACGATTGTTTGCCGGTTCGCACAAAAGCTGACACACCCGCGACGGGAGGAGGAAACGGCGCTGGGCAACTTGTTCGCCGATATTTTTGGGCAGCGCGCCCGGGTTGATGTGGCATTCGTCGGCAGCGGCTCAATTCGCGGGACTGAACTGGGGCCGCTGGTCACGCTGGGCGACCTTAGAAGTATTTTCGCCTTCGATGATACGCTGTACAAATTCGTCTTGAGCGGAGAGCACCTCAAGCAGATCTTCGCTCGCATCTTGCGGCCAGAAAACCGAAACAGCGAAGGAGAATGCTACCAGGTCAATGGGGGCGTCAAGACGGTCTACGTCGATGCCACGAGAGAGCTTGAGTCACTGACCATCAACGGCCAACCGGTGAAAGATGATGGGCAGTATTCGATCTGCTTGCAGGGGTATCACTACACAAACTCGGCCGGAAACATCGGCTTGACCAACGAGGCATTGACGGCGATTGAACAACCACGAGTTGTTACGACATCAGCCCGTGATGTGCTCGAAGAGTACCTGCGTTCCCACCAGAACCTCAGCAGCAAAGTGGAAGGACGACTGATATACAAAACCGTCCCATAAGATAGGCGAGCGTTAGTCTGTCCCGCACCGGACTGGGGTGGCCACTGTCGTATCGTCAACCCCCAGGCAAATCCCTTCCCTTGAACAGTTCCCTGAGGATAGCTATTCCAATATTCGGAAGCCTTTGAGGTGCCTCCGGAGGCTCAGGGGAGGGTGGGAGAGGTATCGGAGGGATGTTTGATGTATGCAGGTATTGTGCTCTATGGGTCGAATGTCGACAGCCGTTCTTGCAGCATGGGGTCAGAGTGAACCTTAAACCAGGTAATCTCTCAGTTTCCGGCTACGGATGGGGTGGCGTAACTTACGCAGCGCTTTGGCCTCGATTTGGCGGATCCGCTCCCGGGTCACCCTGAACTCCTCACCCACCTCCTCCAACGTCCGACTCCGCCCATCCACCAGCCCAAAGCGAAGTTCTAGCACCCTCCGTTCTCGCTCGCTTAAGGAATCGAGAACATCTTGCATCTGCTCCTTCAGGAGCTCTCGAGAGGCAGCATCCAGGGGGCCGAGGACTGACTCGTCCTCGATGAAATCGCCCAACGAACTATTCTCTTCAGCCCCGATGGGCATCTCCAGAGACATAGGTTCCTGGGAGAGGCGCATTATCCTCCTTACCTTCGCCGCCGCCCTCCTGAGCCGACGCTCCAGGCTCACATCCAGAGGCTCGTTCCTGTCCCGTGCCTCCTCGATGGCTAGTTTATCCTCCTCAGGCAGGATATCTCCCATCTCCAGCGCGATCTCCTCCGGGGTGGGCTCTCTCCCCAATTTCTGGACCAGCCGCCGAGAGGCGCGGCTCAGGCGGTATATCGTCTCCACCGTGTGAACGGGGAGGCGAATGGTGCGTGACTGGTCAGCTATAGCCCGACTGATCGCTTGCCGGATCCACCAGGTAGCATAGGTACTGAACTTGTATCCCCGACGATGATCGAACTTCTCCACCGCCCGAAGTAATCCGATGTTGCCCTCCTGGATGATGTCCAGGAAAGACATCCCTCGGCCTATATGTTGCTTGGCTACACTCACCACCAGCCGCAGATTGGCCTCCGCCAAGCGGCGATGGGCTAACTGCCCAACCAAGTAATCTATCTTAGCCTTGATCGCCTCTTGGGGGTCGAACTCGCCTTTCCTCAAGTAGCGGCGCGCTATGTCACCCCGCTTGATCGCCTCTGCCAGTTTGGTCTCCCCCGAGGCCGAGAGCAGGGGAACTCGACCTATCTCCCGCAGATACATCCTCACCGGGTCGCTCGTGATCTCCGGACCCTCAAGCAGTATGTCCAGTTCCCCCTCCCCTTCCGCCGATGCAGTCGCCACCTCGACATAGGGCTCCGCCTCATCCACCACCTCCACGCCCATATCCGTGAGGATGTGGTGGATGACCTTACTCCTTTCCCTGTCGCCCTCCAGCTCGGGAAAGGCCTCTAGAACGTCCCTTTCGGTGAGAAACCTCTGTTGTGCTGCTGTGGCGATCAACCCATCGACCGCCAACTCCCGTGGAGAGGGCTTAGACATACCCCTCTACTCCGTCTAATACTAAGATCATGCCTCCACCAACCACGAGCCTTCCCAAGGCCGTTTCCCCCTGCTACGCCGCATAAGGCTCTTCTCATACCTCGCCTTCTTGACTCTCCCCACCTCATCCTTTCGCTCGCTCGTCACCCGAGCTAGTTGCATGAGCGTCTCCCTATCTTTCTCCTCCTCGGCATCCCTCTCCAGAAAATGCAGCGTTTCCATCTCGCGTTGCAATCTATCCTCTCGCAACCTCAGCGCACAAAGGTCCGCTTCCCAGTCACCACCCCTCTCTGCAAGAACGGACATCCGGCTTCTCAGATCGAGGAGATGGGCGAACCTCTCCTGCAACATGGCGTCCAGATCGGCCCTGAAACGCTCTAGATCCCATGGCTCTTCCATGCCCCCTTCTTGTCCTGCCAGGATCCTCTCGGACAACCGCCCTCGCAGGGCAGAGAATATCTCACGGTTTTCGATATCTTCGAAATCCTGAGGGGCCAAGGGCTCAGAGCCAAACTCCTCCAGTTCTTCGTCTACCCTCTTCATCCGCCGAGGTTCTTCCAAGAAGAGCAGAAGTAACCGCTTTTCCACGCCCAAGAGAAAACCGGGGAAACCGGATATGAGACCGCCCCTCTTCTCCTGTGGCTCCACAAACCTCTTGGGCTCGGTCTCCAATAAGAGCCTCTTCTCATCTACTTTAATCAAGCGGGCTAATTTTTGCAAGTAATGGCTCTTCTCCACCTCGTCGCCCAACTCCTCTATGATGGGTAAGAGTTCTTTCGCTGCCGCTGACTTCCCCTTGGCAGAACTCAGATCCAAGCGAGAGGAGATCAAAGAGAAGTAGTAGTCCACCACCGGAAGAGCCCCCTCCACCAACTCAGCCCAAAGCCCCGCCCCCTCCCTCAAGACATCATCAGGGTCCCTTCCCTCCGGAAGGATAGCGATACGGATATCGGCATCCAGCCGGGTTTCGTATCCGATGAGGTTACGCCCTAAGGGGACGGGGACTACGCTGTCTCGAAAGATCTCTGTAGCCACCTCCAAGCCCCTCCGTGTGGCCGCATCGCCGGCCTTGTCAGCGTCTAACGCCAGGACGAACCGCTTGGTGAGCCGCTTCAGTTCCCGCACTTGATTCTCCGTTAGGGCTGTGCCCATGGAGGCTACAACGTTTCTGAAGCCTCTCTGGTGCGCGGTTATCACGTCGGTATACCCCTCAACTATGATGACTTGATCCTTCTCTCGAATGGCTCGCTTGGCGAGGTCGATCCCGTAGAGCACTCTGCCTTTGCTAAAGAGCGGGGTCTCGGGGGAGTTGAGATACTTGGGCTGGGAATCGTCTAGGGACCGAGCGCCAAAACCTATCACCTCCCCTCGGATATCCCGGATGGGGAAGATAAGCCGCCCTCGAAAACGGTCGTAATATCCTCCACCTTTCCTTTCAAGATCCTCTCGCACGCGCTCCACGGTGAGCCCCGCGGCAAAGATATCGGTCTCCTCGTACCCCCTCTCCGCAAGATACCTCTTTAGGGCCTCCCATTCATCTAAAGCGTATCCCAACTGAAAAGCCTCGATACTGGTAGGCTCTATCTCCCGGCCTGCCAGGTACTCTCTTACCAACCCCCCTTCCGGGCTTTCCCGAAGGAGATGGTGGAAATATTGAGCCGCAGCAGCGTTGATCCGGAGAAGGAGATGTTTTCTTTTCTCCTCCTCTACCTCCTCTTCTCTACGAGGAGCGAGGGAGATCCCCGCCCGGCGAGCGAGAAAGCGGAGGGCCTCGCCGAACTCCAGGTTCTCCATCTTCATGACGAAGGTGAAAATGTCCCCGCCAGCAGCGCAGGCCCCGAAGCAATGCCACCTCTGACTGTCGGGGAAGACGATAAAAGAAGGGGTCTTCTCCTTATGGAAAGGGCAAAGGGCCTTGAAGTTGCGGCCCGCCTTCTGTAAGGGGAAATAAGCGGACACCAACTCCACGATGTCCGTTCTCTCCCTCACCTCATCGATGGCACTCAATCGTGCGACCCTTTCTGGCTATCACTTCAGCCATGACTCATGACCTGTAAGCAGCGGCTGAAGATAGCCACGTCATTTAACGCCTGTTGACTGAAGTGGCGCCACCCTCTATCCCATCTCCTCCAGAATCCTTGAAAGCTTCTGCTCCAGCTCCGGCAAATCTTGTTGCTATGTTTTCCACGTCAATTCCAAATCCACGCCAAAATAGCGATGAATAAGCACGTCCCCCATTCTGGCGATTTGACGCCAAGGCACCTCGGCATGTCGTTCCCTCAGCTCCGAGGGAAGGCTTTTCACCGCCTCGCCAATGATCTCCAGTCTCCAGGTGACGGCATCTTGTACTTGGGGGGAGGCAAGAAAGTCATCCTTCGAAAGCTGACCTGTGTAGGTTTGAATGAGGCGACTGCTTTCCAAAATATGCTCAATGAAGACCTTTGCCTGCTTGCTCACAGGATCCTCACCTGCTCTTTGAGCACTCTTTCCTTTATCCAAGGATGTATCGCACGGTAGGTCAGAACATCCACCTCTCTTCTCAACGCCTCTTCCAGCTCCAACTGCAATGCCACCAAGTCCAGCAAACTCTTTTCACTCCCAAATTCAACTAAAATGTCAAGGTCACTCTCTCCTCCCGGTTCCCCCCTGGCAAACGATCCGAAGATAGCTGCAGGAACGACTTGGTGCCGCTTCAACACGGGAATGACCCTTTGCTTATCCTCCTCAAGAGACATCCTCACGGCTTGTTTCACCCTCTTCTCACTCATATCCTTGGTGCCGCCATTTCAGTTAACTGTCAATATCTGAGCCCCAGGGTCGAAGACAGGACGAGTATCCCTTCCCTGGGATGCTTTGACATCCTCGGAATGCCGAAGGCAACCTCTAGACGACCTAGTACGGGCTAAGACTAAAACATCTGCCCGCCTTTGTCAACTAGAGGAGGTGAATGGGCCTACTTGGCGTAATCGACAGCCCTGGTCTCGCGGATGACGGTGACCTTGACCTGGCCGGGGTATTCCAGGCTCTCTTCCACCTTCTTGGCTATATCTTTGGATAGGCGGATGGTGGCCAAGTCATCGATCTCCTCGGGCTTCACGATGATCCTGATCTCTCGACCGGCCTGGATAGCGTAAGATTCGGCGACCCCTTCAAAGGAGTTGGCCACCTCCTCCAGGGCCTTGATCCGCTTAACGTACCTCTCCAGGCTCTCGCGACGAGCACCAGGCCGGGCGCCGGAGATGGCATCGGCTGCCTCCACCAGGATCGCCTCCACGTTTTGGGGCTCCTCCTCGTGATGATGGGCAGCGATGGCGTTAACTATCTGGGAGGACTTGCCTAGGCGGCGGGCGATGTCCGCCCCGATGAGCGCGTGGGGCCCTTCCACTTCGTGATCCACCGCTTTCCCTATGTCGTGGAGCAGCCCGGCCTCCTTAGCCAGATCGACATCCCCTCCTAACTCCGCGGCCATCATGGCCGCTAGATGGGCCGTCTCTAAAGCGTGGATCAGCTGGTTCTGACCATAACTGGTCCTGTATTTCAGTCTCCCCAACAGTCTGATCAGTTCCGGATGTAGCCCCGGGAGGCCCGCCTCGGAGGCGGCCCGTTGTCCCTCCTCTATGACGATCGCCTCCACCTCCTCTTGTGACTCCTTCACCACCTTTTCGATGCGAGCCGGATGGATACGGCCATCCAGGATCAGTTTGGTGAGGGCTAGGCGGGCTATCTCCCTCCGCACGGGATCGAAACTGGAGATGGTGACCGCTTCTGGGGTATCGTCGACCACTAAGTCAACCCCCATGGCGTTCTCCAGAGCGCGGATATTCCGCCCCCCACGCCCGATGATCCGCCCTTTCATCTCATCGCTAGGAAGAGAGACGATAGAGACGGTCGTCTCCGCCACTTGGTCAGAAGCGTACCTTTGGATAGCCAGAGTGATGATCTTCCGAGCCAGCCGGTCGGCTTCCTCCTTGGTCTCTAACTCCACCTCCCGTATCACCCGTGCCGCATCCTGGCGCACCTCATCTTCAGTGGCTTTTAGGAGAGTCTCCTTCGCCTGCTCGCGGGTCATGGAGGAGACCCTCTCTAACTCTTGGATCTTTTTATGGCGCAGTTCCTTCAACTCCTCTCCTTGGCGCGAGAGCTCCCTTTCCCGGGCCTCCAGTTGCCTCTCCTTGGCTTCTATAGGCTCCAGACGGCGTTCCAGGCTCTCCCGCCTCCGTTGTAGCCGCTCTTCCTGCCTCCGGAGGTCGGCTCGCCTTCGCCGGTTCTCTTCCTCTGCTTGATGGCGGATGCGAAGTGCCTCCTCCTGGGCCTGGAGAACGATCTCTTTCTTCTTAGTCTGGGCATCAGCCAGGAGTCCCTTCGCCTTAGCCTCGGCAGACCTGAGGCGGCTAGCACCTAGATACTGCTTGGCCAGATAGCCGATGGCAAACCCCGCTATCGCTACCGCTAGAAACGTAACCAAATCAGCCACAATCTCCATCTCTCAAACACCCCCTCTAAGATGAACTCCTGACGGAGAGTCTTACTCTCTTAGTCACCTCCCCGCTGTTGCAGGAGGGAATCTACTACCTCTCGAATCAGGTGATAAGTGAATCCTCGGCGCCGCAGAAACTGACTCATCTTTTGGCGGAAAGATCTCTCGTCCAGGCGGATATATCTAGAGGCCCGTTGGTGAGCCGCCCTACGGGCACTCTCCTCCTCATCGACGGCGGCCAAAGCCTCCGAGATCACCTCTTCATCGAGCCCCTTGCGGCGCAACTCGTAACGGAGCATGGCCCGGCTGCGAGGCCTAAATCTCTCGCGGTTCTCCACCCAATATCGAGCAAAGGCCAGATCATCAACCAGTCCCTCTCGGGCTAGGCCTTCCAGGACCTCCTCTATGATCCTCTCGGGCACCCTTTTCCCCCGTAAGTGATCGCTAAGTTCCTTCCGACTCCGGGGCCGATAGGCCAAATAATCGAGGGCCTTCCTGTGAGCCTTGGCAAAAGAGTCCCGTCTTTGGAGCTCGTGCAGTTCCGCAGCCGATAGGAAACTACCCTCTTGTAGTTCAGCCGCTAACTGCACCCCCAGACTGAAGGCGTATTCCCCGTCCAGATAGACGTTAACCCGATGCTTGTTCCTTTTCTGCTCCCTCAAAGCCGTGATTTTGCCTTCCATCTCCATAAAATAGCTGCGGCCTGCGGCCACAGCTATCGAACTTGCCAATAGAACCCCAAGAAGGGGAAAAGTACAAGACTCCTTATTGAGCCCTCTTCGAATGCGCCTAATTTGTGACGAGTCTCTTACGCTCTTCTAAGAGGCTGATAAGGTTATCGTTTTCCCTCGCCCTAGCCCTTCGCTAGGGGGCATCAGCAAATTCGCTAAGTAACTGTGGCCTCTTTCGCGACCGCTTCCGCACCCGATTCCGAAGCTGGCTTCTCTATTAAGCCAGCCTCCACACGGATGCGGTTGCTGATCTCATCGGCCAATGAAGGGTTCTCCCTGAGAAACTGCTTGGCGTTCTCCCTCCCCTGTCCCAACCGCATCTCACCATAGGAGTAATAGGAACCTCTCTTCTCTATGATCCCCATCTCCGTCCCCACATCTAGGAGGTCACCTTCTCTGGAGATCCCTTCGTCATACATTATGTCAAATTCTGCTTTCTTGAAGGGAGGGGCTACTTTATTCTTCTTCACCCAGACCCTGGTCCGGTTCCCGACTACGTTGGTTCCTTCCTTTATGGACTGCACTCGCCGCATATCGAGGCGAACGGCGGAATAGAATTTCAGGGCCCGCCCCCCTGGTGTGGTCTCCGGGCTGCCGAATAACACGCCGATCTTCATCCGCAGCTGATTGGTGAAGACCACCGACGTATTGGAACGCTTGATAGCCCCGGCCAACTTCCTGAGCGCCTGGGACATCAAGCGCGCCTGTAACCCCATATGGGGATCCCCCATGTCCCCCTCTATCTCCGCTCGAGGGACGAGGGCAGCCACAGAGTCGATAACCACCACATCTAGAGCCCCGCTCCGCACCAACGCCTCGGTGATCTCCAAAGCCTGCTCCGCGTCATCCGGTTGGGATATATAGAGGCTATCGACATCCACGCCGCATTTGGCAGCGTACCCCGGATCCATAGCATGCTCCGTGTCTATGAACGCCGCCACGCCACCAGCCTTCTGAGCCTTAGCGATGATATGATAGCAGAGGGTAGTCTTGCCCGACATCTCGGGCCCATATATCTCGGTGATGCGACCTCTGGGGATGCCACCGATACCCAGGGCGATATCCAGGCCCAAAGAGCCGGTGGAGATAGCCTCCACGTCCATCCCCCGCACACTACCCAACTTCATAATCGCTCCATCGCCGTACCGTTTCCTTATCTGAGAGAGCGCTACCTCTAACGCTCTATCCTCGGCCCCCTTCTCCATTTGGAGACTCCTTTCCTCTCTGGGAACACCTATTAGAATTAGTCTATTACAATAAAAAGAAAATTGCAACTAATGCAGGGCGTGAGGGTGTTGAAAAACGGCCTCGAACCTAGGGATGTGGTGCAACATGCCATCTATCGGGTGAGACACTGCTTCATTCTATGATTCTGACCCTTGAAATGGGAGAATTCCTACGCGCCTCCCCCATCAAAAGCCCACAAGTTGACTCCTTCGACATCCTCGCAAGGCCTTTATCCATATTATATCAGAACAAAAGTTCTAAGTCAACCCTCTAGTCATATTGTGGTATAATCGAGAGGTATCGTCAAGGGGAGGTCTTCTGATGAGCGCACCTAGACTACAGTTCTTAGACAAACGATCGA
>JAUVHF010000141.1 GCA_030593425.1 Anaerolineales bacterium | reverse complement strand
CATGACATCGAACCTGTTCTTCTCCAAGGTTGTGCGCATCCAGAGGGACCGGGGACACTCCGTGGCCACAGGTGGCCCTTACCGGTACGTGCGCCATCCGGGCTACGTCGGGGCAAGCGCCCAAAGTCTCGCCACGCCGCTGATACTCGGCTCGGTATGGGCGCTCATCCCGGGGGTCCTTGGCGTGCTCCTGATCATCATCCGAACGGTCCTCGAGGACAAGACGCTGCACGAGGAGCTCGAAGGCTACAAGGAATACGCCGGGCGGGTGCCCTACCGCCTGCTGCCGGGCATCTGGTAGTCGCACTATGCAGAACAATTGAAGATCATCAAGAGAAGAGGTGATCAAATGGAGAATGAACCAAATTTCTTCGATTTTGCAGCTGAGGTGGGCCTCACAAAACACCTAGGAGGTCTCGGGGCCACAGAAGAGCTCATTGAACTATGCCACATAGGCGAAGGCAAATACGTCTTGGATGTCGGTTGCGGCGCCGGGGTGACGCCTTCCTTCATCGCAAAAAGGTATGGTTGCAGAGTGGTCGGGGTAGACATTTCTGAAGGGATGATCGAGAGGTCCGAGGAAAGGGCGAAGAGAGAGGGGGTAGCGGATAGGGTTGAATTCAGGGTAGCAGATGCACAAGAGCTCCCTTTCGAGGATGACCTTTTCGATGCAGTCATTACCGAGTCCGTAACCGCTTTTCCAGAAGACAAACAGAGAGCGGTCAACGAGTATGTGCGGGTGACAAAACCGGGAGGATACGTCGGGCTCAGTGAGTCAACCTGGCTAAAGGTACCGCCTCCGCCGGAATTGGTCGCATGGGCATCCCAGGATTTGAGTGCTAACGTGAAACCTCTAACTTCTGGTGATTGGGTGGGATTGTTGGAGCGCGCTGGGTTGAGAGAAATAGTGGTGAGAACCTATGAAATCGACACCAGAAAGGAAGCCAAAGGAATACTCCAGCGGTATGGCTGTAGAGGAATGCTGGGTGTTTTGTGCAGAACTCTGTCCCTTTATGCCAGAAGTCCAGCTTACAGGAGATTCGTAAAGGAAGTAGGCGAGGATGGCGTCACGCCCGAGAACCTTGATGAGTATTTCGGATACGGAATATACCTCGGGAGAAAGTAAATAAGGGAGCGAGCGAGCATTTCGTCTATCTTCGAATTGTTGTTGACAAACTGCAACTTTAGGGTTATAATGCTAATGCAAATCAGAGGCAATAGGCTCTAACGAGACTAACGATGATCCTTAGAAACCTCCTACGACGCAGAACCCGCACCTTCCTCACCGTGGTGGGCATCGCCATCGGTGTGGCCGCCATCGTCGCTCTGGTGGCCATCGCCGACGGCTTTGCCTCGGGATATTATGGTCTTCTCTCCGGTAGTGAGGCAGACCTGGTGATCACCCAGGCTGAGTCGCTCGATATGAGCATCAGTGTCATCGACGAGGAAGTGGGGCCGCAATTGGCAGCCCTTCCCGGGGTGGAAGAGGTCGAGGGCATGATCATCGGCGAGGCCACCACCGAGGCGATCCCCTACTTTATGGTCTTCGGCTATGACCCTGAGGGCATCGGCATTCAACACTTCAGGATAGTGGAAGGAAAGGGACTGACGGCCAAGAAAGAGATCATCATCGGCAAACTGGCCTCCGAGAACCTCAAAAAGGAAGTAGGAGATACCCTACGGCTGTACGACAGCGCTTACCGCATCGTGGGCATCTATGAGACCGGGGCCTTCTTCGAGGAGGGGGGAGGGGTAATCTCCCTCGCCGATGCCCAGGCCATGCTCAAGAGGCCACGCCAGGTGAACACATATACGATCAAACTCGACGACGTGGACCAGGCAGAAGCGGTGCGTCAGAGGATAGAGCGGCGGTTTCCCGACCTTCTAGTCGTCGAGTCGGCCAACTTCGCCGACCAGCAACTCGGGGTGCAGGCCATCCGTGCCTTCGCCTGGGCCCTCTCCCTTCTGGCCATCGTCATCGGCGGGGTGGGGATGATGAATACCACACTGATGTCCGTCTTCGAGCGAACCAGGGAGATCGGGGTGCTTAGGGCACTGGGCTGGCGGAAGGGGAGAGTGCTGGCCATGATCCTTGGTGAATCCCTGCTTTTGAGCCTGCTGGGCGGCCTAGCGGGGGTGGTGCTGGGCGTAGCCGCGGTGAAGGCTTTGGGTCGCCTGCCAGCCGTCAGCGGCATAGTGCAGGGCAGGTTCTCCCTCGGGCTCTTCGTACAGGCTGCAGTGGTGACCCTAGCCCTAGGAGCCACAGCGGGGCTCTACCCCGCTTGGTGGGCCTCCCGACTTCACCCCGTAGAGGCGTTGCGCTATGAGGGTGGAGGCGGAGAAGGGACTTCGCCTCGCCTGCCTGGGGGGATGACCATCAGGAGCCTTTTCCGGCGCAAGACCCGCACCCTTCTCACCATGCTGGGCATCGGCATCGGTGTGGCCACGGTGGTGGCCCTGGTGGGCATCACCGACGGTTTCGTAGATGACTTCACGGCCTTAGCAACTGGCAGCGGAACGGATCTCACGGCCGTGGAGGCTAATATCTCCGATTTCGCCTACAGCGCTATCGATGAGAAGGTGGGTAAACGGGTCGCCGGCCTCTCTGGAGTGAAAAGCGTATCTGGCGTTGTCTTTGGTTTCGCCATGAGTGAGGAGACCCCCTTTATGATCGCATTCGGATACCACCCCGCTGAGTACGCCATCCGCCATTTCAAGATAGTGGAGGGGGAGGGGCTCAGCGCCAACCGACAGATCATCCTGGGCCGCAGTGCGGCCGAGGCCATGGAGAAGCGGGTGGGAGATAAGGTGCGTATTTTCGACAGTTCCTTTCGCATCGTGGGTATCTACGAGACAGGGGTGAGTTACGAGGACAGCGCCGGGGTGATCTCCTTGCGCGAGGCCCAGGCTCTCTTCGGAAAGCCCCATCAGGTCGGCCTATTAGGCATCAAAGTAGAAGACCCCCATCAAGTCGAAGAGGTTCGGCAGCGGATCGAGGAGGATTTCCCGGAGATCACTGTCTCCCTCTCCTCCGAGTTCGCAGAGAGGTTGCCCGACCTCCAAGCGATGGAAGCCCTGGTGGGAGGTATCTCGCTCTTGGCCGTCATCGTGGGAGGCGTGGGGATGATGAATACCATGGTCATGTCGGTCTTCGAGAGGACGAGAGAGATAGGGGTCTTGCGGGCCCTAGGCTGGCGGAGAAACAAAGTGCTCTTTATGGTTGTCCGTGAGTCGCTGCTCTTGGGGGTGGTGAGCGGCCTGGCAGGCGTGGTTATGGGGGTAACCATGGGCAAGGCCTTGGCGCTCCTGCCCTTTATCGGCGGCCTCTTGGAGCCAAGTTTCAGCCCTTATACCTTCGTCCAAGTCCTGATTATGGCTCTGGTCTTAGGCATGATCGGGGGGCTCTATCCCGCCTGGTGGGCCTCCCGACTTCACCCCATGGAAGCACTACGATATGAATAGCACTCCCTGAGGAGGAGACGATGAAAACTCTCATAAAAGTGGTAGTGATCTCGCTTTTGAGCCTTGGCTTGTGGGGCTGCTCCGGGTTGGGAGTCGCTCGACCGGAAGCCACCCCGCCCCCAGCAGAAGATATAGAGAGGGTGGTATCAGCCACAGGTGTAGTAGTCCCCGCCCGATGGGCCACTTTGGGCTTCCAGATGAGCGGGCGCGTGGAACGAGTGATGGTGGAGCCGGGAGACCAGGTTGAGGAAGGAGAACTCTTAATCGAACTCGACTCTGCCGATCTGGAGTACGCCGTCTCGCAGGCGCAAGCGGCCTTGGCCACCAGCCAAGCCACCTTGGCCCTGGCGGAAGCGGGAGCCAGGCCCGAGGAGATCGCTGCCCTCGAGGCCCAATTGGCGGCAGCCAAGGCGGAGTTGGCACGCCTCCTGGCCGGGGCCCAGCCGGAAGAGATCGCCCTGGCCCAGGCCCAACTTCAACAAGCAAACACCGATTTGGCACACGCCCAAAACCGATATGACAGGTGGCGTTGGGTCGGTGATGAGCCGGGAGGAGGAGGGGCGGAGGAACAAATCCGGTATCAAAGGGATGCCGCTGCTGCCGCCAATGCCGCGGCTCAAGCCCAACTCGATCTGGTCATGGCTGGGCCTTCAAGGGAAGAGATAGCCGGTGCGCAAGCCCGGGTCGACCAGGCCCAAGCTCAATTGGACCTTCTCAGGACAGGAGCCAGGCCAGAAGAGATAGCGGTGGCCCAAGCCCAGGTCGCCCAGGCGAAAGCGGCCTTGGCCCAAGCCCAGTCGGCTTTGGAGAAAGCCGAACTGAGGGCTTCTTTCAGGGGCACTATCGGCGAGATAAGAGTGAGAGAGGGAGAGGTGGTCAATGCCGGGGTGCCACTCCTCACTCTAGGCGACACAGGCCACCTACGAGTGGAGACCACCGATCTAAACGAGATCGATATCCCCCTGGTGAGCGTGGGACAAGAGGTGATGATCACTTTCGATGCCCTGCCTGAGAGGGCTATACAGGGTCGGGTGATCCGGATCGCGCCTATGGCTAGCCTAGGCGAGGGAGGCACGAACTACACGGTGATCATAGAACTAGAGGACCAAGATCCCGACCTCCGCTGGGGGATGACCGCCTTTGTGGATATC
>JAUVHF010000104.1 GCA_030593425.1 Anaerolineales bacterium | reverse complement strand
GATATCGCCGAGGAGTTGGGAAACGAGCGGATGGCCAACATGGTCCTTTTGGGAGCCCTGATAAGGGCCACGGGGGTCATCTCCACGAAGTCGGCTATAGCCGCTCTAGAGGAGAACCTACCGGAGAGGAGACGCCATCTTTTACCCTTGAATGAGAAAGCCCTACGGCGGGGGGCGGAGGTGGTGGGGAAGGTATAGGCGGATGCTTTTCGGCCAAGTGCGACTGGAGATCGCCTCCGACGGAACCTTCTGGCTTGACGGCGGGGCCCATTTCGGGGTGGTGCCCCGCCTCCTCTGGGAACAGATCATCGCTCCCGATGATCAAAACCGCGTCCCCATGGCCCTCAACTGTCTCCTTATAGAGTCCCAAGGGAAGAGGATCTTGATAGATACCGGGGTGGGGAGTAAACTGTCGGCCAAGCGGAGGGAGATCTTGAACCTGGAGCGCCAAGAGGGTCTAGTGGAGAGCCTCAAAGGTAAGGGAGTGGATCCCAAAGAGGTAGCGGTAGTCATAAACACCCATCTTCACGCCGATCACTGTGGGGGGAACACCATAGTGAAGACGGGGAGAGCGATCCCTACCTTCCCTCAAGCCGACTACTGGGTGCAGGAGGAGGAATGGGAGGCCGCACAACACCCCAATGAGCGGACGCGAGCCGCTTACCTTCCAGAGAACCTTGACCCCCTTCAGGAGAGAGGAAACCTACGCCTTATCAGGGGGGATACCTCTATCACCTCCGAGGTGCGCTCTATCGTCACCCCCGGCCACACCAGATACCACCAATCGGTGGTGATCGAATCCGGGGGGAACAAGGCTCTCTATCTAGGCGATCTCGCGCCCTGGGCGGTAAACATCGAGAGGTTGGCCTGGGTTCCCGCGGCTGACGTCGAGCCTCTAGTCAACATCGAGACCAAGCGGCGGATACGAGAGTCGGTGTTAGAGGAGGAGGTACTCCTCATCTTTGAACACGACCCCCATATAAGGGCCGGTTACCTACGCCGGGTGGAGAACGAATTTAGAGTAGAGGCGGTGGAGATGTAAGGGCTCTGGGAAATCCCAGAGTCTTTTGTCAGTTCAGGTACCCCTTCAA
Source organism: Anaerolineales bacterium (assembly GCA_030593425.1). GTDB lineage: Bacteria > Chloroflexota > Anaerolineae > UBA7937 > UBA7937 > UBA7937. The sequence continues at coordinate 4,767 of JAUVHF010000104.1, read as the reverse complement.
GAGACGGCTGCGGCTGGGATGACGGAGGCGACGCAGGGCCTCGGCTTGGATCTGGCGCACCCGTTCTCGAGTGAGACCGATCTTCCGCCCCACCTCCTCCAGGGTGTAACTCCGGCCACCGTCCAACCCGAAACGTAAGCGAATGACCTCCGCCTCCCGAGGGGTGAGGGAGGCTAGAGCCTCCTCCAACTGCTCTCCCAAAAGGGATTGGGAGGCCTCCACTGTAGGGGGAGGGGTAACCCCATCCTCTATGAACTCAGCAAGGGTGCTGACCTCCTCCTCGCCCACGGGGATATCGAGGGAGACGGGCTCGGCGGCCACTCGAGTCAGGTCCGCTACCTTCTCCGGGCTTATATCCATCTCCTCCGCCAGTTCTTCCTCATTGGGCTCGCGCCCCAGTTCCTTGCTCAAGCGGCGAGAGGCGCGATTGAGCCTGCTGAGCTCCTCCACCACATGGGCCGGGAGGCGGATGGTTCGCCCTTGATAAGCCACCGCCCTGCTGACCGCCTGGCGGATCCACCAGATGGCGTAGGTGCTGAAACGATACCCCCGCTCCGGATCGAACCTCTCTATAGCCCGCATCAGCCCCAGGTTCCCCTCCTGAATGAGGTCGGCGAAGGGTACCCCCCGTCCCAGATACTTACGGGCCACGCTCACTACCAGACGAGAGTTGGCCTTAACGAACCGCTCCCGGGCCTTATGCCCCTCCTCCATCTCCTTAAGTAACCTTTGCCTGGTCTCGTGATCGGGTATCCCCTTCTTGAGTTGCTCTTCTGCGGCCCTCCCCCTCTGGCAGCGTCGGGCCAACCCTAACTCCTCCTCCGGAGTGAGGAGGGGGGTCTTTCCCACCTCCTTTAGGTAAAGGGCCACCACATTATCTGTATCCCTCTTATCTTCTTCCCGCTCTTCCATCGTAGTCAGACCTCGACATCGATACTTCTAAATAGATAAAACTGATGCCCAACAAAACTTATAGATGTGCCTGATCGAAGCCAGGGAGGAACCTCTCCAACCGCTCCCTATCTAACCTGAAGTAAACGTATACCCCTTCTTTCCTTGGGGAGAGAAGCCCCGCGTTCTCCAAAACCCTATAATGGTGCGACATGGCGGGTTTGCTCAACTCGAACGCCTTCTCGAACTCTACACACCCCAACTCGTTGCAGTTGAGGAGCATCCGTACCATCTGGTATCGAGTAGGGTCAGAGAGAGCCTTGAATATCCTGATCGCTTCGGCAGAGAACTCAGATGACGCTTTTTCTTCCATAGATAATTCTAAAATTTTGGAACTATCTAAATTATAATATCGAAGAAGGCACCTGTCAACCCTACAGATGCCAAATTAGAGCCTAATGCTACGCCATATTTACAAATACCATTCTTTTTCTCGTCTTGTCGCTTATGCACTCTCCTTTTGGCTCCTTATCTGACAGTATGTACTTCTGCCAGGTCTCATGGGCCTGGGCCTTGCCCAAAAGCACCAGGGCGATATACCGAGGCCGCTGGGGAGGCGCGAGGAGCCTCATCCCCGCCTCCCCGGGCGTCCTTTGGCCTTTGCGCTGATTGCAGGGCACGCAGGCGGTGACCACGTTCTTCCAGTCGGTCTCGCCTCCGCGGGAACGGGGCACCACATGGTCTACGGTCAATCGGCTCTTGACGGGCTGAGCGCCACAGTACTGGCAGGTATAATGGTCCCGGGCCAGGATCGTCCGCCGCGTCAGGGGCAGAAAGAGACGGCGGGGGACGCGCACGTAATAGACGAGCCTAATCACCAAGGGCACATCGAGGGTGAGGTATTGGGACCGCATTTGGGCCTCTGTAGCCTCTATCACCTCGGCTTTCTCCTTGAGAAGGAGGACGATAGCCCGTCGCACGGTGACGATGTTGAGCGGTTCAAAAGTAGCATTAAGCACCAGGACATGCCCCATTGACCTTGACCTCCTGTGAAGAACTCGGGGGCCAGGATTCGAACCTGGGTTAGGGGATCCAAAATCCCCTGTCCTACCACTAGACGACCCCCGATTATTTGGCAGGGGAGGCAGGATTCGAACCCGCAACCTACGGTTTTGGAGACCGTTGCTCTGCCTGCTTGAGCTACTCCCCTCTATCAAAAAGGCGTCCTTAACGCCTCTCCGACTTCGGCCCAATAGTATCATATTTGGGCTCTCTTTGTCAAGATCTTGACAACCCGAACGTTTGTTCGTATAATAGTAGGGGTGTCATGGATACCACAGAGAAGGTGCAGACCCTGGGCGAGGCCGCGCGATACGACCTATGCGGCGCTTGTGGAGAGAGCCATCGGGTGAAGGACGATATGGGCCGTTGGATCTATCCCGCTGCCTTGCCCGACGGCAAGACGGTGAAACTCCTCAAGATCCTCCTCACCAACGCCTGCGATAACAACTGTCTCTACTGTCTCAACCGCAAAGATCGCGACTTCCCACGGACGAGCTTCAAACCCGAAGAACTAGCCCACCTTTTCGATCAGTTATACCGCGCTGAGATGGTGCAAGGGCTGTTTTTGAGTTCCGCCGTGCGCGGGGGCCCGGATCACACCATGGAACAGATGATAGCCACGGCGGAGATATTGCGCCACAACTACCTCTATAGGGGCTACATCCATCTGAAAATACTGCCGGGGGCCAGTTGGGGTTGCGTGGAGCGAGCCACGCAGGTGGCTGATCGGGTCTCTGTTAACCTAGAGGCTCCGGGCCAAAAATGGCTGGGGCGACTAGCACCAGACAAGGAGTTAGACGATCTCTTGGCCCCCCTGCGGTGGGTGAGGCGGCTCTTAGAGGAAGGTGGTGAAAGGCGGGTGCGAAGGGCGGGGCAGACGACCCAGTTCGTGGTGGGGGCCGCAGGGGAGCCGGACAAGGAGATCTTACAAACTACGGAGAGTCTCTATCGGGAACTGAAGTTGGCCCGCGTATATTTCAGCGCCTTCCAGCCTTTGGAGGGGACCCCCTTAGAGGATCGGCCCGCCACCCCCCTGCTCCGGGAGCACCGCCTCTACCAGACCGATTTCTTGTTCCGGAAGTACGGTTTCACCTTCGAAGAGTTGATCTTCGACCAGGAGGGGAACCTACCCCTGGGGGCGGACCCCAAGATGATCTGGGCTCTCCATCACCCCCAGTTCTTCCCCGTGGAGGTGAACAGGGCTACGAGGGAAGAACTGTTGCGGGTGCCGGGCATCGGTCCCAGATCGGCGAGGCGGATCATCAAGGGACGACGGATGGGGCGGTTGCGCACCCTGGAGGATCTCCGACGCCTAGGAGCCGTGGCCAAGCGAGCCGCCCCTTTCATCACCCTGAGCGGCAAGCGGCCCCCCTTTCAGTTAAGCCTCTGGGAGGCTCTTTCTGGGAAGACCCCCGATAAAGGCCAAGCCTTGACCGCTCTTGCCCTTCCTACATCAGAACTGGTATATTATCGTTGACCATGGCCGATTTCTACAGCCAAGAGATAGAGGTTCATTTCGATAGAGAGCCGCTTATCGAGAAGAAGCCGGGGTTGCCTTCTGCCTTCACCTGGCGAGGCCAGGAGTATGAGATCGTGGAGTTGGTTAAGGAGTGGCATGATTACCAGCCCCGAGGGAAGAGCAAGACCACGTATGAGAAGGAGAGGGGCTCCTACTGGGTGAGGAGCGCCGAGAAGAGAGGTTCCTGGGGGGTGGGGAGGGACTACTACCGAGTGCGGACCCAGGCAGGGGAGATCTTCGATATCTACTACGACCGGGCTCCCGTCAAAGGGCGGAAGGGGAGTTGGGTTTTGTATAGGAAGGTGGGAGAAGATAAGACGTAGCGTCGCACTTTATGTGCGACGTTTTCATCGGCAGGGACAAGCCCCGCCGCTACTTTCTGGTCTCTTGCCGCACGTGCCAGAGACGTTGCACGGCGGTGAGGTTGGTGAAGAGGGCCAGGACTCCCAGAGCCCAGGGCATCAGTTGCAGGAGGAGCCCGGCGATGAGGGTGATGAGCCGCTCAAGGCGGGTGAAGAGCCCTACCCTACACTCGATCCCCAACCCCTCCGCCCGAGCGCGGGTATAGGAGACCATGAGGGAGCCAGCGATGGTGAGGTAGATGAGGACGATCTCTAGTCTTGCCCCTCGCTGGGTGTACCAGTAAAGAAGGCCTAAATATAGGGCGATCTCTCCCCATCGGTCCAAAGTGGAGTCCAAGAAGGCACCATAGAGGGTGGTCTTACCTCCCAATCGGGCCAAGGCTCCATCGAGGGCATCGAAGAGACTGGCAGGGATGATGACCACTCCTCCGAGACGCTGGTGGCCGCAGGCCAAAAGGCCAGCGGCCCCCAGGGTGGTGACCAAGCCCATGATGGTTAGTAGATCGGGAGGAACCCCCACCCTGTGGAGAGGGCGAACCAAGGCGGTGACGATCTTCTCCGTCCAACCCCGCGCCCATTTGCTTATCATACTACCACCCTCCCCTTCCTGGCTAGGAGTTCTCGATAGTAATCTAGGAGTTGTTGAGTCACCTTGACCCAGGAGTAACCCTCCGCCCGGGCTCGGCCCTTCTCACCCATCTTACGCCTCACTTCCGGCTCTTTGAGAAGGCGGATGATCGTCTGGGCCAGGGCTATCTCGTTCTCTGGCTCAACTAAGAGGCCCTCTACTTCGTTTGTAAGCGCGGTGCGGTAGCCAGCGATATCGGAGGCGACGATGGCCACTCCGGAAGCCATAGCCTCCAGAAGAACCATGCCGAAAGATTCGAACCCCGTGGAGGGGGCACAGAAGAGGTCACAACTCTTATAGTAGCG
>JAUVHF010000119.1 GCA_030593425.1 Anaerolineales bacterium | reverse complement strand
GTGCGCAGGGTATGTTGGTGCCAATGGTAGTCCTCGGTGGTATAGGCGGCGATCCGCTCCCAACCGAACCTCTTGGCAAGTTCCGTAAGATCTACGTAATAGCCTGCCGGTATGGGCTTGGGACGACCGCCCTGCTCATACCCTTCTGGGTCCAGGTCGGGGTCTATCTGCCACCAGTAGCGCCAAGGGGCCACCTTCAAGGGCTCGCCTTGGCTTCCATCTTGCTTGAAGCAGCGAATGTACATCCGCCAATATGTCTCGGAACCGATATCCTCCCTAACCAGTTCCAACTGTTGCTCGCCCTTGGCATCCAGGAGTTCGAAGCGCAGATCGATGGCTCGCCCCGTCTTATGCCAACTGAAGTAGCCATACCGGGTTCTCCCGTGCATATAGATGGGTCGAAAAGCGTCACTCAGTTTCCCCAAGTAGTCCCACCCCGTCCTGGCTAGAACCTCCGCCCGTAGAGCGTTAAACGAGGCCGCTGCCCCCTCCTCCAACTGATAGGGGCCTCCCTCCAGTATGTTCGTAAGAGGAACGATATGGTAAGGAGGCTCCTCGTTCGGTGGGGACGCGGCAGGGGTAGGCGTGGGCATCAAAGCCACCTCAGGAGCCCAGGAAGGTGCTTTAACCCCTTTGGGGGCGAAGTGAGGACTCATCTCATCGGCCTTGCTCCCCTGAAGGTATTTCACTGCCCCGCTTTCTCCGTCCCAAAAAGCCGAATCGAAATGTCCACCTCGATACTCATGGAACACCTCGAAGGGCTCACCCTTATCGTAGGAGGAGAAGATGATCTCTCTGCCATCAGGTAACCAGGCAGGCGCGGTATCGAGGAGATCGTTATGGGTTAACCTCACAACCTCCCCGCTGTCGACATCGACGGTATAAACCTCTCCGTTGCCATCCCGCCAAGAGACAAAGGCTAACCGTTGGCCATCGGGAGACCAAGCCGGGTACTCATCGTCACCCTCATGCTGAGTGAGGTTCAGTTGCTTGACCCCCTGGATATCCATCAGATATATCTCTTTGTTCCCCTCGCGCCAGGTGGTGAAGGCGATCCATCGGCCATCGGGAGACCAAGCGGGGGCGTAGTCCCCTGCTGGGTCATCGGTCAGACGATGGAGAGTACCGGCTATCAAATCGAGAGTGTAGATCTCTAGGTTCCCGTCGCGGTGGGATTCGAAGGCCAGATATCGACCGTCGGGAGACCAGGCCGGGGCACCATCATAAGCCGGGTGGTCCGTGACCCGCCTAACCTTCCCGCTCCCCAACTCTATTATGTATATCTCCCAGTTGCCCTCTCGGTGGGATTCGAAGGCCAGGTACCGGCCATCGGCGGAGAAGGCCGGGGCTCGGTCCTCGGCTGGGTCGTTGGTCAGGTTGAAGGTTGGCCCTCCCAGCATATCCCCCAAATATATCTCCCAGTTGCCCTCTCTATTGGACTGGAAGGCCAGAAACTCCACCTCCACTGCGGGGGTGGGCGTGGGTGGCGGTGTAGGCGAGGAAATGGAAGTGTAAGTCGGCGAGGGGGCAGGGGCAGGGGTAGGAGTCGACCCGGAACAGCCGGTCAGAAAGAGAGCGAACACCGCTACCAAACACCACCAATGGTGCGCTGCTCTATTCATAGCCGATGTTGAAGAAATTATAGGTGGCGCGGGAGATGTCTTCGAAAACCGGCTGGCTGAGAGCCCAAACCAACCATTCGGTAGGGGTATATTGGAATTGGACGATGACGTAATCGCCGCCGGGGGAGTAAACGATCCCCGCATCGGCGTGGGTGTCGTCGGCGAAGCCATGCTTATGGGCCAAGGGTGTCCCCTCCGGTATCCCGGCCCCTATCATACTCCGCACTGGGTTCTGAGCCAAAATCTCTTGGATCTCCTGACACCCCTGGGGGGCGATCATACCAGGGAAGGTATCGAGAATCGCCCCCCCTCCATAGCCACACCGGTAGATCATCTCCAGAAGCCGCCCCATATCATGGGGGGAGGTCTGGATGATGGGGTCAGGGTTGGTCTCCTGGGACCGCTCTTTCGCTGAGATACGCCCCAACGAGGAAGCGAGACCGCTCCCCCTCCGCCCCTCAACCTCTTCCGTCTCCAACCGAAAGGGACCCTTTATGAAACTCTTGTTCAGTCCCAAGGCCCGCATCATCTCCGTCGTCCTCCGTGCCCCCTCCGTGGTGCTCCCTTCTCCCACTAGACTCAAAAGGAGGTTGGCCCAATAGTTGCTGCCTACCGGGTCGGTGACCACCTTATCTATCCATCCCTTGGTCTCTAGGTCAGGTTCCTCCCCGGCGAAACGGAGATAGGTTTCCAGGAAGATGGCTATCTTCACCACGCTCATCCCCGAGAAACTCGTCTGAGAGTTTATCTCCATACTCTCCTGGGCCCCTGGATCGGAGATATAGACCCCCACGATACCATCGAACTCTTGGATGCGATCTTCCACCTTCCCCCGCAGAAGGTCGAGACTGGGCTTGGAGGGCTCTTTTGTCTCCACCACCAGGTCTATATCCCTACTATCGATAGAGAGCAAAGCCTCTTCAATGCGCGGTAGCGAAAGTTCTAGGTTAAGCCTTTTCTCCGCCTGGCCAGGGTAGAAAGAAAGGGTACCGGTTATAGGCTGCACCTCTCGCAGGGGCTGGTCCTTCCTCTCAGCCACCCCCATCAAAAAAGAGCGTAGCGCGTTCGTGTCGAACTCCGTTTGGAGCGGGATCTCCGCCTTCAGCCGTCGAGGGCCGTGCATGACGAACTCTGGGAATCCCGGCCTCGCCTGTTGGTTGTGGCTTAACCGCAAAGCCTCCTCCACCATCCTTCGGATCTTCACCTGGAAACCTATGTCAGCGGGGATGAGAAAGATGGTTTCTTCCTCATACCTCAGATGGAGGGGTTTAGATAGAGGAGCCACGAGCATCTCCTCCAAGGTGCGAAGAGCGGCATCCGGGGTCACGCCTCCTAAATCTACCCCTCCCGCGGTGATTCCGGGGCGGATGCTTCTCAGATAGATGCGGTAGCGGGCGAACTCAAAGGCCAAAAAGCCCCCCACGATGAGGAGAAGAACCACAAAGAAGGTTGCGATCCGCTTGCCCACAGGGGACCTCCAGAGGTCATTATATGTCCTGCGGGAGTGCTGTCAACCTACTCGAAGATTTGGGCTAGCCACTCTCTGACCTCCGAGGGGCGAAGGTGCTGCCCCAGGTAGCCATCGCCTAGGCGAACCTCCAGGTGGAGGTGTACCCCCACCTCCGGCCCTGCTGGGGCCTGAGGGGTCCCTGAGTTCCCGGCGTAGCCGATAATAGTCCCCTGCTTGACCTCCTGCCCCACCTCCAGCCCCTCGGCGATGCGGCTCAGATGGCAGTAGCGCACCACGATGCCGCCACCAAGGTCGATCCAAACCTGCCTCCCCCGCAACCTTTCCAAGATCTCCGGCGGCGTGTAAGCGGCCTCTTGAGTCTCAGCCAACATCTCTTCCATCTCTTCGGCCGTTGGCTCCGAGTATTCATCGTCGGCCCTGATCACCACCCCGTCGGCTATGGCCAAAAGTGGCGTGTCTCTAGTCACCGTGCCCTCTTCGCCTTTGAAGAAATCTATCCCTTCGTGGACCCCGTAGCGGTAAGAGCGAGGAGCCCCAGGGAGGCGGAAGGAGATATCGGGAAGGTGTATCCTTCCGATGGGCATGTTGAAGGGAGGAAGACTCTCGAGGATCTCCGAAGGGTGGAGAGGGGGTGTCTCTGGAGAGGGGAACTCCAGCGAGCCGGGAGGCGTCCGCCCGGGATAGAGGAATAGGCTATCGGGACTGGCGAGGTAAAGCCTATCCCCTTCGGCGTAGAAGGCACGGATCTCAGCCCCTCCACGGAGATAATAGTCCCGCACCATCTCACCGCTCTCTCTATCCAAGAGGAGGAGACGGCGATAGTCGTCTATCAGATAGAGGTAATCCCCCTTCACGAAGAGAAGGGTAGGCGCCACTAATCCCGGAGGGTCAAAACTCCGAACCACCTCATAGGGAGGGCCCGACAACTTAACCAGCCGAGCCTGAGACCCTTCTTGAATCAAAAGATAGAGATCCTCGTCCACGGCCAGGTCGATAGCCCCCTCCAAGCCCAGCTCCTCGGCGACCACCTCCCCTTTTTCGCCTTGGTGACGCCAGATTTGACCTAGGTTGATATCCAAGAGATAGAGATCATCTTCATAGGAGGCCACGCTAGCCAGGTATTGGCGGGGTTGGGCGCTGGGCATGGTGGCCGATCTCTCCAGGCTCCATCTTCCATCCTCCGGGAAATAGCGATAGACGTCTCCAGAGCGGTCAAGGAGGAGCAGGCTCTCACCTGAAAGAGCCAGATCGCCCAACTCCTTTATGGGCACCCCTTCCACGGCGTTGCCCGAAGGCTTCACGATGCGCCACGACCCCGGATTCTCCAAGTCAACCGCCTTGAGGAGCCCTCTGTCCACTAGATAGGCTGTACCATTTGAGACCACCATCCGTAAGGGGTGGGCAAGAGTTCCTCGGGCGTAGCGGTAGATGGTAGCGTTCTCTTCATCCAGAAAGATGGTACCCCTCATCTGGACGGTAGGGGTAGGCACGATGGGGGTGTGCGTTGGCGTGGGCGTACTGGTCGGCGTCGCGGTAGGGGCCTGCGTCGGCCTAGGCGTAGATGTAGGGGTGAGGGTAGGGGTCAAACCCTCGCTAGCACAGCCGACGATGAAGGCCAAAACCACGAGAAGCCAAGCCACTCTCCAATTAATATTCATAGAACATGATCTCCGCTACAGACTCCATCACCATCTGGATGCCTTTTAGGTTCCTCTCCAGATCGGTATCTACCTTGTTGGTGAGTTCCACATCAACGGCAGCGACTCCCTCAAAGGCGAGATAGTCCACTATGCTGCCCGTGACGGGATAGCCTATCGATTCAGTCTCTCCATATCCTGTAGCCTCGGCTAAGAGATGGGCCAACTGGCGAGAAGGGCCCTCAGCGCATCCCCCCGCCACGACCAAGCCCGCCTGGCTGTGATATGAGATCACGACTTGTGCATCGACCAGGAAGTCGCGCAAGATTCGGGTCTCCACCTCGGAGAAGGGATGCTTCCCCCCGCCCCCAGGGACATGCCCCTCCGAGTTGAAGATGTCTGGGCTCCAGTCGTTCTCTGGACAGGCATCCTGGTCGGTATCGGCGTTGCGGTTCAAATCCACGCCGCGGGCATTGCATCGCGTGCCACTGGCGAGACCATCGGGATTGATAGTGGGGATGATCCAGAGCGCGACCTCAGATGGCACCTCCGTAAAGTTCTCCCGGTAATGAGCCACCACCTCAATCATCAG